>CANGPL010000032.1 GCA_947455725.1 Hyphomicrobiales bacterium
GAATTTGAGAATGCCTTTAATTCCACAATCAAGGAATTAGCCGAGAACGACTCGAATAATGCCCAAAGCCATCAAAAGTCACTTCTATCAATTACCCAGCAAATTGAGAGAATTGTCGATTCAATTACCGTTGCAGGACCAATGCCCTCTTTAACCGGGCGGTTGAAAGAGCTTGAAAGTAAACAAGCTGAACTGCTTAGGCATAAGCCAACCGAGTTTTCGGACCTAAAAATCCCACTGCCTCAAATTAATCTCCTGGATTCCTACAGAAGGCGGATTGATCGCCTTCAGGATCACCTCACAAACGACCCAGAGATCAAGGTCCAGGCAGCGGAACAATTCCGATCGCTCATTAAATCGATCGAAGTTCACCCCTTACCGGAGAAAGGCCGTGTGAACCTAAAAATAACAGGTGATCTCAGCGCGTTAGCGCTTCTCGATAAGCCTGGACAAAAAACCGCTGTATCGGTGGTAGCGGAGGAGGGACTCGAACCCCCGACACAAGGATTATGATTCCTCTGCTCTAGCCGGCTGAGCTACTCCGCCCCGCGATGGAACGTTAGCCCACCGAGAACGGTCGGCATATAGGACGGGCTTTACCGCCGAGTCAAGGAAGGCTGACCGCCTAAATGAATAATCGGGTGATAATCATTAAGCCGAAAGGCCTAGCGGGTAATTTGCGGCCCATTTTTCGTTCATAATGCCGGTGCGGGGCGCAACAATCGAGCCTCCGCCCAAAACCTGCGAGCGAATATCGGTGGATGCGTAAAAGACGCATGCTTGGCCCGGCGACACGCCAAATTCACCTTCCGGCAGCTCAACCATCACATTGTCGCCTTCTACATGAAGGATGGCAGGCTGTGGTGGGCGGGTGGAACGAACGCGCACGGCGATTGGCAAGCCGTCGGCATCGGCAAGCGGTATTTGGCCAAGCCAGTTAATATCGCGCAGATGAACGATACGGGTCTCTAACGCCTCGCGAGGACCCACGATGACCCGCGCGGCGCCTGCATCCAGCTTAACCACATATAATGGCTCGCCAGAGGCCACGCCTAGGCCACGCCGTTGGCCGACCGTATAATGAATGATACCATTATGACGGCCAAGCACGCGGCCATCCAAATGGACAATGTCGCCTTCATTGGCCGCCTCCGGGCGAAGCCGCTCGATAACATCCGTATATTTGCCCGATGGCACAAAGCAAATGTCTTGGCTGTCCGACTTGTCGGCTACCGATAAGCCCAGCTCATGGGCGATGGCTCTTGTCTCGGCCTTCGGCATTTCACCAAGCGGGAAGCGTAACAGATCAAGCTGCTCGGATGTCGTGCCATAAAGGAAATAGCTCTGGTCCTTATCTGGATCGGCCGCCCGAAACAGACCGCGTCCACCGCCCGGCAAAGGACGAGATGCGACATAATGACCGGTGGCGAGCGCCGCAGCGCCTAAATCACGTGCCGTCGATAGGAGATCGCGGAATTTGATCTTTTTATTGCATTCAATGCAGGGTACCGGCGTTTCGCCCGCCAAATAAGAATCGGCGAAACGCTCAATCACATCCTCTTTGAAGCGCGATTCATAATCGAGCACGTAATGGGGAATGCCAATCTTGTCGGCAACCCGCCTTGCATCATGAATATCCTGGCCCGCACAGCACGCGCCGGCGCGGTGGATAGCCTCGCCATGGTCATAGAGCTGCAGTGTGAGGCCAACCACGTCATACCCATCCCGCTTGAGCATGGCCGCAACAACGGACGAATCGACCCCGCCCGACATCGCGACAACGACACGGTTCTCTTCAGGGCGCCCGGGTAAATCTAGACCGTTCAACATGTCGTCCACACACTCATTTTGATAGCTCTTCTACAACGTTAGGCCTCGCCGTGCCAGTGTTGTCGAAGGTAAACCGGCAAAACTTGCCGCATAGGGATAAATTTGCCGCCTCCTCTTATCGACGAATTAGTAGCAAGTTATTGAAAAATATAATTATTTTAAAATTTAATCAGTGGAATGCGGCTTGCTTTGGCTGATACCGATCCATCTATGGTTAGGCAAGGCAGCGTTCCTGAATGTTATGATTAATCCAGTTTCTACGTCTCCAAACACGCTCAAACCGTCGGCTTCCGTTGAATTGCCGGTCGATAAACCACGCCAGGACAAATCGGATTTTATCAAACACTTGTCCGACGTGATCGGTAATTCGGCAAATGATGATGTTGGCGGAGCGGCAGATCGTCAAAAAGTTAACCCGGAAACGAGCGGCCAACTGGCTAAGCCCGTATCGACAAAAAGCGTTGACGACGCAGGGCCTCAACCGGTGGGCGCAGAGGGAAATGACGAGGGCCAAACGGCCGCTACGCCGCCTAACCCACAATTGCTGCGTGCATTAGCAGCCCACAAACTAGCCCAGAGCGACATAACGCATGCGGATGGCAACAAAAAGCTAAGGCCCAATGCGAGCGGGGAATTATCCTCAAACGACGAAACGGTGACGATTGATGCAGTGCAGCCCATAACGATTGAGGCCGTACCTATTGATCAAAATGCCGCGCAACAAAGTGTTACCGAATTGGGCTTACTTACACAGCATGCCGACGCAAGCGAAAAGAAATTAAAAAAGCAGGATGACGCCGCAGCTACGAAATCAGACGGAGTTAATGCGCTGTTACCTTCTTCTAACGGAGCGACAGTCATCGTATTGCCTCCCGTGATACCAACGCAACCATTCAACACAACCTCGCCTACAATAGCGCAAGGCGAATTAACAGGGAATAAGCCAGGTATTGATACAAAAACAACAACGGCCCGCATGGATGCAAAGGATCAAGAAGCCACTCTCGATTCGAAGCTTTATGAGCTCACTCTTGATAACGGAGATCCTATCTCATCTGATATAGCGTTATCAAAAAAATTCATCGAGCAAGCGTTTAAATCGTCGGGAAATATCAAGGCAACAGGCGAACGCCGTGATGACAAAACGAGCCGCCAGCAAGAAATGTTCGGTAACCTTACACTTGAGCTACCCGATAATGGAATTGATGGTTCAAACGCCAATCTTCCTGCACAAAATTTTGATGGCGCAATTGGGCAGGTTCTTCATCAGAACACCATCCAAGGGCATCTATCGACACTCAAAGCCACGGATCCAGCGCAACCTATAGCAAGAGGGCCAATTCCCTATGCGATGTTGCCAATTGAGATCGGGTTAAGTGCGCTAAATGGTAAAAGATCAATTGATGTCTTACTTAAGCCCGAAGAATTGGGTGCGGTCGAAATACGTCTTGAAGTTTCTAATAATTCCGATGTCAAAGCGCATATTAGAGCGGACCGACCAGAAACGCTTTCAATGCTGATGAATGATGCGCATATGCTCAAAAATGCGCTTGATCAAACCGGCATGACAACCAATTCCGACTCGCTGCAATTCTCACTTCGGCAAGACGGCCAGTCGCAATCAAACACACAGAATCCGTCGCATCAGCAGTCAAAAGGGCAGCAGAGGGCTTATGAAAAGTCCAACACTTCGAGTTCCATGGCCTTAACCGAAGAAATAACTATGAAGCCATTGGTGCGGGTTGCCGGTCTATTGGACGTTCAAATTTAAGGAAATCTTGCAATGACCGTCGCAACTACACAAAGCTCACCGTCTAAGACGACAACGACAACGGGCACCGCCGCTGATCGCCAAATGTTGGCACAAAATTTTGATCAATTCCTAACTCTATTGACGGCACAATTAAAAAATCAAGATCCCACCTCGCCGATGGATACGAACCAATTCACCTCGCAATTGGTTCAGTTTGCTTCTGTTGAGCAGCAGATGAAGCAGAATGATACGCTTAGCACGCTAGTCAGCAATACGAACAACACGAATGCGATTGGCGCCCTTAATTTTGTTGGACATTATGTATCTGCCTCTGGAACAAAAACAGCTTTAGTATCTGGATCAGCCGATTGGATTCTAGATGCGCCACGCAATGGAACGGCAGACATTACGATTACAGATAACAACGGCAACAAAGTATACGCAACCTCTCAAGCCGTAACAGGCGGCAAGCAAGCCTTCCATTGGGATGGCAAAAATGGCTTGGGTGTTACGCTGCCCGATGGGCAATATACAATCTCCGTGAAAGGCAAAGGTAGCGATGGATCGGCAATGACTGTTGCTACCACTATTTATGGTAAGGTTGATGGGGTTGATCTTAGCGGATCAACACCGGCGTTAAAAATGGGCGGAATTTCGATCGATATCGGGTCCGTTTTATCCATCGATTCCCCGGCCAAACCCGTGACCTAAAATCGCTCAAAAGTTAATTTAGTTTAACATTCGCTTTAGCTATTTTTTAAAAGGCTGGCCTGTATGGTGAATTTGAAGACGGGTGAAACGAGAGAGTACGAGCGTAACATGACGGATGCATATCGACCTCGGGTTAAATATGTCATTGGGCCTGATGGAAGTCCCTTAACGGTTGCTGACCTGCCGCCGACATCGACGCGTCGATGGGTTATTCGCCGCAAGGCCGAGGTGGTAGCTGCCGTGCGCGGCGGCTTACTTAGCCTAGAAGAAGCATGCTCGAAATATACGCTAACCGTTGACGAATTTCTGAATTGGCAGGCATCGATTGATGAGCACGGCATTGCTGGACTTCGAACAACCCGAATCCAGCAATACCGAAATTAAGAAATTGTTAGCGATTTAAAGGCCCCGCCAGGTCATTTTCCCATGCTTAGTGCCTTAATCCGCCCGAAGACGCCCCGAGTTTTAAAACGTATTTTGCAAAATTCTTTACCTTAGGGAAAATTTTTCCTCCCAAACCCGTTTTGTTTACCTTTCGCTAACCACAATCCGTCAAACCTTACCCTCAACATGACGTAACGTCATTTGGGGATATGAGTGGTGGAAAGCCTTCTGGATCAATTACGGCGCTTCGGAATTGTGAGGCTCGGTGCCATGGCTTTGGTAACCTTGAGCTTGATGGCCTATTTTGGCTATGTTATCTTTAAAGCCTCCCAGCCGACATTATCCGTTCTCTATTCTGATCTTGCTCCGGAAGATTCCGCAGCCATTCTTCGTGAATTGGACGCCCGGACGATCAGCTATGAAACGCGCGATGATGGCCGCATTATTTTGGCGAGCAAAGCCGATATTGCCAAACTCCGCTTTGATCTTGCCTCTAAAGGAATACCTTCCGGCGGAACCGTTGGTTATGAGATATTCGATAAAACAGATTCATTCTCAACGACCGGATTTGTTCAATCCATCAACCAAATTCGTGCCTTGGAGGGTGAGATTGCTCGCTCGATTCGAACCATAGGAACGGTTCAATCTGCACGCGTTCATCTTGTTATTCCAGAACGGAAATTATTTGAGCGTGAGCACCAGCTGCCACGCGCATCAATTGCGCTCAAGATCCGGGGTGAGCTGAGTTCCCAACAGGTTAATGCCATTCGGCGATTGGTGGCATCGGCAGTTGATGGTCTTAAACCTGAAAATATTTCGATCATCGACGAACAAGGTCGATTATTGGCCGACGGAACGTCCTCCGATGCAGGCACAGCTGCCGTTTTGGAAGAAAAGCAAGCCGCACTCGAAAAGCGGATGAAAGCTCAGATCGAGGATATTGTAGCGAGCGTTGTTGGTCAGGGCCGCGCGCGCGTTCAAATTTCCGCCGAATTGGATACAAGTCGCGTTCAAACGGTAGCGGAAACATTTGATCCCGATAGCCGCGTTGTACGCTCAACCCAAAACCGCAATGAAAGTGCGACAACAACAGAAGCAAAAGATGGAACAGTGAGCGTAGCCAACGAGCTGCCGGGCGCTAATTCGTCGAATAGCAATCAAAAAGATGCTTCGGCTAAAAATGAGGAAATCGTCAATTATGAGATTTCTAAAACGACCCGTACGGAAATGAGTGACGGCGGTAAACTTAAGCGCATGTCGGTAGCGGTGCTTGTCGACGGTACCTATGAGAAAGGGGCTAATGGCGATGTTGCCTATCAACCACGTCCACAGGCCGATCTCGACCGAATTTCAGCCTTGGTGAAATCAGGCATTGGGTATGATGCCAAACGCGGCGATCAGATTGAAATTGTAAATTTGCGATTTGCCGCCCCACCCGAATCGATCACGGAGCCCGTGCAATCGGCTTGGTACGATCTCTCTCGTTTTGATTTAGGAAAAATGATGGAGCTCGTGATATTAGGCATTATCTCGCTTGTTATCGCTCTCTTTGTCGGCCGCCCTCTCGTGAAAGCGATGGCCCTTCCGCCCGCACCGAGTAATTCGATGGGATTACCTTATGGCTCAGATGTGCTGCAAATTGGCGCCAATCCACTTGAACAAATCAGTGGGCTGATAATTTCTAATCCACAGGCTTCGGCAACGACTGTTCGGCAGTGGCTACAGGACAATCAATAGTCATGGCGATCGCAAGTAACACTGCAGCACAAACGAATTCACAATCGACAGGGTCGATACCAGGCCCTATTCGCGCGGCTGTTCTCCTCCTAGCGCTAGGCGAAGAAAACGGTAGCGCAATTTGGCAAGCCTTAAGTGACGACGAAGCACGCCAAGTATCAGCCATCATGGCCAAGCTGGGCTCCGTTAAACAAGAGACATTGCTTCGTGTTGCCCATGAATTTATGCGCGAGGTAACATCAAAAAACCTCGCTGGTGGACCAGAACGGACTGAGAAAATATTGCTTGGTGCGTTGCCGCGTCCCCAAGCCCGATCGATCATCGAAGAAATCAAAACACCCGAAAGTCCTAATCTTTGGCAGAAACTCTCTCTTGCCAAGCCAGATCAACTCGCCGATTTTTTGAAAAAGGAATACCCGCAAACAATAGCGCTTGTATTGAGCAAAATTTCGCCCGAGCAATCTGCAAAAGTTCTTTCACTTTTGCCTTCCCGATTAGCAACCGAGCTGGTTGATCGAATGCTTCGATTAGAACCTGTCTCTGATGATGTTCTCAAAGGTATTGAGGCAATGATCGAAGAAGAATTTGTCACACCACCTCCCCTGCCTGGTCGTCGTGACCCAATGGATCATGTCGCACAAATCTTTAATGCCTTCGATAAAAGGCATGAAAATCTATTCCTAGCTGCGCTCGACTCAACCAATCGATCTGCTGCGCAAAAGCTTCGCGCCTTGATGTTTTCTTTCGATGAGCTGGCGAAGATGGACGCGACCTCGGCGCAGGTACTGCTACGCTCGGTCGAACGGGAAATTATGATTAAGGCTTTAAAAGGTGCAACCAAAAGCGTGCGGGAATTTTTCTTTTTGCAAATGTCGCAAAGGGCTGCACGAAGCTTCATGGAAGATATGGAGATGCAGGGCCCCATTCGGCTCAAAGATGTCGATGAAGCACAACGTACTATCGTTAATTTGGCCAAAGATCTCGCAGCCAAAGGCGAGCTTGTTCTTGCCACGAATTCAAACGACGACGAGATGATCAGCTAAAATGATGAAATCAGCCAATCAATATCTTTTCGATCAAGATTTCCAGGAAAACGCTTCGTTTTCTGGCCACGGTAACGGCACCCAATACGCAAAGCGGATTGAAGATGTAGCTACCGAGTTAAATGCCCGATACGAAGAAGGTCGCGAGCATGGCTTAGCGGAAGCACAAGCCTCGATTGAAGGTGAGGCACTAACTGCCTTATGTGCAATACGGGATACGATGCTACTGGTGTCACAATCGATGAACAAAGAGCTTGCGCGAATTGAAGCTGAATCCATTCGAATGGCCGCAACTCTCGCAAAACTTTATGCAGATGCCCTGATTGATAAGGATCCAACACCCGTCATAGCGGATGCTGTTCGAAAATGCGCTGCGATGGCAAACAGTACACCCGCTTTAACCATATCAATAAGCCCCCAATCACCAAATAAGGTTCGGGAAACAATTTCAAATGCTATTTTGGAAGCCGGATATAGCGGACAGATCAGCATTCGAGAAGAAAAGGGTCTAAAGTCTGGTGATATTCGCGTCGATTGGCCAGAAGGTGGATTTTTGCGCGATCAGACGAGAATTGACACCATTATTAGGACCATGCTCGAGGTTCAACTCGGCCAAGATAGCATAGGCAAGGAAGTGTAAAATGAATCAATCGGATCAATCACCGCTTCCTGATCTTGACAACATGGCACGAAGCGCAATTCAGCCGCCGGAGGGCATGCATTCTATGTCCCCTTCTGTCATCCGTGAATCGGATCTGGATCCCGTACTTGATGTACCCATTACACTAACGGCAATTTTGGGTCGAACCCGTTTGGCGATTGCAGATGTTCTACGGCTCAATGAGGGCTCAATTGTTGAGCTCGATAAAACGATTGGCGAACCGATTGATATTTTTATTAATAATCGAATGATTGCTCGAGGTGCCGTTACATTGGTCGATGAAAGCCTAGCCATCACTCTTTCTGAAATTATAGAAACGCCGACCTAAACAGGTGAATTCATGCGCTTATTAATTGTCGGTCTCATTCAAGGTCAACTTTCGGCAGCGGCGCGCATTGCGATTGATCGTGGCGTTACAATTACAAATGCGGAAAGCGTTTCGCAGGCGATTGCCGTTATGCGCCTTCGCGGCGCCGATTTGATTATGATGGATATATCGATGCCGATCCGTGAATTGATAGCGGCATTAGAGCAGGATCGTATCCGGACACCACTCATTGCTTGTGGTATTGATACGACACCGCAAGCAGCGGCTGACGCTATCCGGGCGGGCGCGAAGGAATTCATTCCGCTTCCGCCCGACCCTGAATTAATCGCGGCCGTCCTAAGTGCGGTTGCCAATGAGAAGCAATCGATTGTCTGGCGTGATCCAGCGATGGAAAAAATCGTTCAGATGGCGGAGACCTTTGCTAAATCTGACGCTTCGATTTTAATCACGGGAGAAAGCGGAACCGGCAAAGAAGTTATTGCGCGCCATATTCACGAACGGTCACGCCGTGCATCGAAGCCGTTCGTATCGGTTAACTGCGCCGCTATTCCCGATGCCCTCCTTGAATCGGAATTATTCGGACATGAGAAAGGTGCCTTCACTGGCGCATCCGGCCGCAGAATTGGAAAATTTGAAGAGGCGGATGGCGGCACCTTATTATTGGATGAAATTTCGGAGATGGATCCACGCCTGCAGGCCAAACTTTTGCGCGCCTTGCAAGAGCGCGTGATTGATCGGGTAGGCGGATCAAAACCGGTGCCTGTTAACATTCGTATCTTGGCGACGTCGAACCGAAACATGGCAGAAGAAGTAGCGAAGGGAACATTTCGGGAAGATTTGTTCTACCGCCTTAACGTCGTCAATATAAGAGTTCCCGCCCTTCGTGAAAGACCGCAAGACATTGTCGCACTGGCGGGATATTTTGTCGAAAAATATTCGGCGCTCAATCAGATATTAAATTTAAAATTGACGGCGGATGCCAAGCGGCTTTTGCTAAGCTCGCAGTGGAAGGGCAATGTTCGCGAGCTTGAAAACGTGATTCATCGTGCCGTTTTGTTGGCAAGCGGAAGTGAAATTGGTACAGAGGAAATCTTAATCGATCAGGTCTCTACCCTTAAGGCACCAATGGATCAGGCTAGTCGCGCTGTGCAAACGGCCGAAAGCATAACGAGAAATTTGGTGGGTAAAACAGTGAGTGAAGTTGAACAACATCTTATCTTAGATACACTTGATCATTGTTTGGGCAATCGAACACACGCGGCAAAAATTCTTGGTATTTCCATTCGAACGCTTAGAAATAAATTGAACGAATACGTGGCCGGTGGGATGGTCCTGAGCGATATTCAAAGGTAGTTTTGGCTGTCAATAATTTGAATAAAAATCCTTTAATAAATACCGCCATGCCGCGATTACCGCCCTCTCCTCGCCATCCGACGCTTTACCTGTTGCGTATTGTGCGACCGTATGGGCTGCGGCCGCATAGGGTTCAAAATTTCCGGTTCGGCGAACAAGTTCTGCAGAGCCACTGACCCGCCATGTTTCTTGAATTGGGTTTTGATCGGCAAGATAACCGAAAAAGTCCCGCATAAGGCAATCTTGATATTTTTGATCTTTTCTACGGTGTGCGGCTTTGCTCATAAATTCCAGACCCAACGTATCAATAAGCGCGCCCGATATTGGAACCGAATGAACGGCGCGCCATACACGCGTTACCCGGCAGATTACGAATAAATTTTTCCGTTCAATCGGATCCAGTTGTAAAAAGGCGTGACCGGCGAAATTGGGTTGGATACGCCGCCATCCATCGGAAAATAAGTCATCTGGAAATCCCATATCGCCGGATTTCATCCAAAAATAGGGACGAACATCAATGATCGTTCCCTTATTGAGGGTAACGGCAATCGAACGGCTGACGGGGCGTCTTTCTATCATTGGGAAGCGCTGACTAAGTTTAAGATAGATTTCGTTTATAAACTGATTTGATTGTTTGGCCGGCGGTAAAAACTCGTTCGGCATTTCGTAGGTTATGTTGAAATCGCTTAAGCCTGAAACGGCCGTTTCGCGACTCCATGAGCCCATCAAAGAAACACGCGAAAAATCAGGTTTTCCCGGCCAATAAAGCTCATCAAGATATTCGATGACGGGAGCGGCCACATCGCGAAAACGGGCAGCTTCGCCTTCCACGCCATCTAGGCGTGAGCGAAGATCACGAAAAGCGTCGACGAGAATATCTAATCGCATGGCTTGTTCCATTATCAATGTCGCCTAATAAAATCACATAATTCTATAAATTACGTTACGTTATAATTTTAAAATTTTTAACCAATTGATAACCATAATCCGGCAGACTTTTATTAGAAATGGTGTGTCTTTGATCGAGGCTCAATCGTTAAAAGTGATGGATACAGAATGAGTACTATTGAGCCCGCGACATCAACAGCAGCCGTCAACCCGATCTTCGGATTCAAAGGCAATTTAAATTTCGGCGACATAAGACGTTTTAGCCAGCGCTCGGATTTACTGCTCGCAATAGCCGTCATGGGGATCATCGTCTTATTGATCGTCCCCTTACCTGCGATGGCCTTAGATTTAATGCTGGCGGTATCGATTACCCTATCGGTTCTCATATTACTGACCTCCTTGTTTATTGAAGCACCACTCGAATTCTCAGCATTTCCAACGGTGCTGCTTATCGCAACCATGTTGCGCTTGGCGTTAAACGTTGCGACCACTCGCCTCATTTTATCAAAAGGTCATACGGGACCCGCCGCTGCGGGTCATGTGATTGAGGCCTTCGGTAATTTCGTTATGAGCGGCAATTTTGTGATCGGTATTGTCGTTTTTGCGATCCTTTTGATTGTCAATTTTATCGTCATTACAAAGGGTTCGGGCCGTATTGCTGAAGTTGCTGCCCGCTTCACCTTAGATGCGATGCCGGGCAAGCAAATGGCCATTGATGCTGAACTTGCAGCGGGTCATATCGATGAAAAAGTTGCCCGTGCGCGACGTAAGCAATTGGAAGATGAATCTTCCTTCTTTGGTGCGATGGATGGCGCGTCAAAATTTGTGCGCGGCGACGCGATCGCCGGCCTCTTGATCACATTTATCAATGTCATCGGTGGCATTATCATTGGCGTTGCACAAGAAGGCATCAGTTTCGCCGCGGCAGCGAAAACCTACACGCTTTTGACCGTCGGCGATGGTGTTGTGTCGCAAATTCCTGCGCTGATTGTTTCAACGGCTGCAGGCCTTCTTGTTTCAAAGGCTGGTGTTTCGGGAGCCGCGGATAAGGCACTCGTCAAGCAATTGGCGACGATGCCAAAGGCTTTAGGCCTATCAGCCGGTGTGATTGGACTAATGGCGTTTCTTCCAGGCATACCTCTATTGCCTTTTATGGGATTAGCCGTTGGCCTTGGTATCGTCGCTCGTAAATTAAAGCCAGCAACATCAACAGCCGATCAAGCAGAACAATCCGCTTCGACTGAAATAGGTTCTGGTCAAGTTTCAGAGCTAGAGACAGAAGAGCGCGAGCTAAGTGAAGCAAGGCGGTTGGATGAGCTTAGAATTGAAATCGGTTATGGTTTGATGTCGCTTATTAATGGCGGCAAGGGCGATGATCGGCTTACCGAACAAATCAAAGCGCTGCGTCGAAATTTGGCATCGGAAATTGGCTTTGTTATGCCACCCGTTCGTATTCTTGATAATGTGATGATGCCCGGTAACTCCTATTCAATCCGATTGAAAGAAATAGAAGCTGGAACCGGACAAGTTTATCCGGGTCAATATATGGCAATGGATCCATCCGGCGCGCAGGTTAAATTGCCGGGCATTCATATGCTTGAGCCTACTTTCGGCCTGCCTGCAACGTGGATTGAGAGCACTTTGAAAGAAGATGCGCAATTACAAGGCTATACGGTTGTTGACGCGTCCACCGTTATTACAACGCATCTAACGGAGATCATTAAGGCTAATATTGGCGAACTTCTTGGCTATGCCGATGTTCAAAAATTGCTGCGTGATTTGCCAAAGGAACACACCGACCTCGTGAAAGATCTCGTTCCATCGCAAATTCAAATGACGACGATACAACGCGTCCTTCAAGGTCTATTGGCGGAGCGTGTTTCAATCCGCGATCTGGGTACGATCATTGAGGGTATTGCTGATGCGGTGGGCATGACCAAAAGCACGCGCGATATTATTGAAATTGTTCGTCAGAGACTATCGCGGCAATTATGCGCCCAGCATACCAATAGCCAAGGGCAATTACCGATTATTTCACTTTCGCCGCAATGGGAGACGATTTTTGCCGAGACCATTGTCGGGCATGGGGATGATCGCCATCTCGCGATGCAACCCTCGAAATTATCTGAATTTGCGATGCTTGTGCGCGAGCGTTTCGATGATGCCGCACGGCAGGGCGAAATTCCGGCACTGGTTACATCCGCCCATGCCCGTCCATTTGTTCGTGCGATTGTTGAACGGTTCCGGCGTGAAACACCGGTATTATCGCAGGCCGAAATACATCTCCGGACACGGTTAAAAACCGTTGGATCGATTTAAGGTTTTGACTGTCTCTTATGGAGGGCATCCATAAGCCGTTGCCGTTCAAAAAACAGAACGACAATACAGGCAAAGGCTAATGGAATAAGGAGATAAAGCAGGCGGAACACCAACAGCGCGGCCACAACATCGGCGGAATTAAGTCCGGGCATTGATTTCAAAAAAACCAATTCAAGAACGCCCAAGCCACCGGGTGCATGCGACAACAATGCAGCCGAAAACGACGCTAGAAAGGCGGCGAGCACCGATAAAAAATTAACGCCATCAGCGGCAGGCAAGGCGAAATAAATAATACCTGCGGCACCAAGTAACTCGATGGGCGCCGCCAATAATTGACGCAGCACAATTGCGGGGCGCGGATAAAACAATTCGAACTTGCCAATTTTTAAGGGGCGGAAATGCATCAGCGAGCCAATTATATAAAGGCCAACAAAGCCGAGCATTCCAACGCCAACAAGTCGCTCACTCCATGCTGGAACGCCGGTCGCGACGGCAAAAAAATCAGGTTCAATGATCAAAACGATCCCGGCCAATAAAACCGTACCGAGCAAAAAGGTGAAAGAGCAAAGAGCAACCAACACACCAATCTCTGCCGCACTCAACCCCTTTGTTGAATAGGCGCGATACCGAACCGCTGCACCGGATAAAACAGACGCTCCGATATTATGAGATAAAGCATAGGTGGTGAACGACACTAAGGAGATGAATCCCCAGCCAAGCGGCTTTCCAAGATGCAAAAGCGCAATCCGATCATACCAAGCGAGCGCGCCATAGGCGGCGATGGTTGATAAAGCAGCCAAGAGCCAACGATGCGCCGGTATAGCCGTCAGGCTCTGTAGAATGGCTTCTGCTGACAGGTGATTCAGCTCGCGATAGAGCAACCAACCCGAAAAAACGACGGCTGCAACCCCAATGATAGGCCAAGCGTAATCAAGAATGCGTTTCATAAAGCCCTATCGAGAAATGCCAATAAAAATGCAATAGAGAACAATTATGGTCTCCCTGTGACGGCTTTCTTGCACCACCTGCGGGATAACGACAAGGGGCAGGTCGTTAAGGCCGCCGTGAAAGTACGAGTTAAAATGAACAACCAGGAATTAGACCTCAAGCTGCCCGATAAAAATGGCTATTACGCCCTTCCGCCCGGTAAGCTCGCTACGTTAACGACCTATTATGAACGGCTCGGTCCGTTTAGCGACGCCATGCCAGAATGGCCAGACACGATATATTTTACCCGTTTGGGACCGAATGACACCGATGCATATCGCCAGCTCTTCAAGCTTGTTGGCGAAAATCTCTTATGGGTATCGCGGCTCGCAATTGAGGAAAAGGACCTCATTGGTGTCCTGTCAGATCCCGAGATTGAAGCTTATGCGATCACGCTTAAGGGCGTACCTGTCGGCCTATTGGAGATCGATTTTAAGCAGGCGGGTAACGGCGAGATTGTCTATTTTGGCTTAAAATCCGACGCGACCGGCCTAAAGATTGGCCGCGCTATGATGAATTTGGTCTTTGCGCAGGCAGAACGACGCAAAATCAACCGCGTTTGGCTTCACACGTGCCATTTCGACTCAAGCCATGCACCGCGATTTTATGAAAAATTCGGCTTCCGAGCCTATCAATTGGCCGTCGAGATCATGGATGATCCGAGGATTAAGGGTACGTTGCCTAAAGAGGCTGCACCACACATTCCGCTTATTTTAAGCAAATAGACGAAAAAGGGGCATGGATAATGCCCCTTTACTTTATTGATTAGGCCCGAGCGAACCGCATTGCGGCGCCTACCCGGTCAAACTCCGCTTGTTCGCGGACGGCTTCCATCGCCCGTTCCTTGATTTGCTCGCGGTCGTCCAAAATTTCGAATTTCTTGAGTTCCTCGAAGGCTTGCTCAAGCTCCGCACGAGCGTCTTCTAATTGTTTGCCGAGATCGTCAGCGGATTGCAAAAGATTATCCCGGCGCTGAATGGCAGCCCGCGCATAGGTCGGGTAAGCAAAATGGGCCCGATCCGAAATGCCCGCGCGCGCCTCTTCCGATTCGATTTCACGGTCCAAATCCGTCGCCATTCGCTTAAACTCAGCGATCATCGTCTCGATTTGGGCAAGCTTCCGCCGCTTTTCATCGACTTGGAAACGCTTTAAGCGCATTAATGCATCACGTGATTTCATCATCACTTCCTACCCGCTTCTCTCTACCCAACCCCGATTTTGGGCCGAGCTTTACAACCTGCCGGCGATCATGAAGCAGCCATGATCTCGGCTAGACGGGTGTAACTATCGCGCATTGAAGTTGACTCTTTCTTACCTTGGCGAAGAAATTCATCAATTTTTGGAAAAAGTTTTATGGCTTCGTCAACTTCCGGGTTTGAGCCAATCTTATAGGCGCCCAACCGAATGAGCTCCTCCATATCACTATACGTCGCAAGAGCCGCCTTCGCTTGCTGAACGATTGGCCAAAATTCGGGGTCGCTTGAGCCCGGCAAAGTACGCGAAATGGATTTTAGGACATTAATAGCGGGGTATCGCCCGCGCTCGGCAATGGACCGCTCCATAACAATATGCCCATCCAGAATGCCACGAACGGCATCGGCCACCGGCTCATTATGATCGTCACCATCAACCAAAACGGTAAAAAGGCCCGTAATTGAACCCGCACCGGTCCCCGGCCCAGCGCGTTCAAGCAGACGGGGCAATTCACTGAATACGGTTGGGGTGTAGCCCTTTGTGGTCGGCGGCTCGCCCATAGCGAGGCCAATCTCGCGCTGCGCCATAGCAAATCGCGTCACGCTATCCATCATGCAAAGGACATCTTGGTCGCGATCCCGGAAATATTCGGCAACCGACAGCGTTAAATAAGCCGCCTGCCGCCGCATTAGGGCGGATTCGTCCGAGGTTGCGACGATGACGACGGAGCGCGCTAATCCCTCCTCACCCAGATCATCTTGAATGAATTCTTGCACCTCGCGACCACGCTCGCCAATTAGACCGATGACAGCAACATCGGACTCGGCATTGCGGGCGAGCATGGACAAAAGCACCGATTTTCCAACGCCTGAACCGGCAAATATGCCCATTCGCTGTCCACGGCAGGAGGTTAAAAACGTATCAAGCACCCGAACGCCGAGTTGCAAAGGCTGCCCGACCCGCCGCCGTGCATGGGCGGCAGGTGGATCCGCCTTAAAGGGCATAAAATGATCGCCCTTGCCTAATGGTCCTTTGCCATCAATCGGCTCGCCAAGCCCATTAATGACCCGGCCCAACCAAGAGGTATCGGGCTGAATGCCGCCGACACTGCGGCGAATTACCGCCCGACAGCCTCGCCCCAAGCCCTCAATGCTTCCGAAGGGCATGACCAGCGCGCGATCACCGGTGACCCCGATCACTTCCGCCGGAATGATCGCTCCCGATACATTCTCGATATCCAAACGGCCGCCCACCGGCATCGCATCGACCGGCCCTGCGACTTCGATCAGCAATCCTTTGATGCCGACGACCCGACCAAAAAGCTCGAAGGGGTCGATTTGCGACAGCGCCTTGGTGAGCGCGGTGATTCGGCCTGATTCGTCTTTTTGCACCTGTGAAATCCCCTCAAACATCGCTTTGGACAGCTTCCAGCCGAAGATTGACCAAAAATAATTTTCGAGTCCGCTTGTTAAGTGATTCGGCCTCGACAACATGAGTCAAATGAATCACTTAATTCCTTTTCTTAAAGTTAAAATTAAGCATATTTTTGGTAATTTTCTTTCATTTTTTCAATAATTTATGGCGATTTTTGGATGAACGTAAAAATCCCTCTTGCAGGCATGAATCACCATTTGTTAACCATTGCGCGTTAAAAATTTTAATCATTCGGTAGCGGACAAAATCCGCACTTTGTTTCGTCGGGGGCGACGGAATAGAGCAGGCCGAAGAGCGAGTTTGACCAGGGACGTAAGGACTAAAACCATGCGCGTATTGCTTATCGAGGACGACAGCGCGACCGCGCAAAGCATCGAGTTGATGCTGAAGTCCGAAAATTTTAATGTCTACACCACTGATCTTGGCGAGGAAGGCATCGATCTCGGCAAGCTTTATGATTACGATATTATCCTGCTCGACCTGAACCTGCCCGATATGTCGGGATATGAAGTGCTCCGCAGCCTTCGAGTTGCTAAGGTAAAGACGCCGATCCTCATTCTCTCTGGCCTCGCCGGTATTGAAGACAAGGTTCGCGGCCTAGGCTTTGGCGCCGACGATTATCTCACCAAGCCATTCCATAAAGACGAGCTTGTTGCCCGCATCCAAGCGATTGTCCGTCGCTCGAAGGGGCATGCACAATCGGTCATCATCACCGGCGACCTCACCGTCAATCTCGATCAAAAGACGGTCGAAGTTGGTGGCGCACGCGTGCACTTGACCGGCAAAGAATATCAGATGCTGGAGCTCTTAAGCCTTCGCAAGGGCACCACGCTCACCAAGGAAATGTTCTTGAACCACCTCTATGGCGGTATGGACGAGCCTGAATTGAAAATCATCGATGTGTTCATCTGCAAGCTTCGCAAAAAGCTCGCGAATGCATCGCATGGAACCAATTACATCGAAACGGTTTGGGGTCGCGGATATGTTCTGCGCGAAATGACCGAGGCTGAAGAACGCTTAAGCGCTTAATCATAGTCACGATGACACCATCATCCAGTAAAAAGCCCCGCTCCGGCGGGGCTTTTTATTGAGGCGGTTACTTTAAAGCGCCGTAGCAATAATTGTTGCTTCATCGTCTTGAAGAGACAATTCGACTTTCATACCAGCGGCACGAGCGATTAATCCGGCATAATAAGGTTGGATGGCATGGGCATCGATAGTGCCGGTTTCGCTCTCGCCGCGAAGCAAGCCTTCAACATTCGTCGGAATGCGGGCGCTTTTTCCCGTCGCACGAATATCGAAATTACCCTGCTCGCCTACGACATCGACCTTGGCGCGAATAACGCCGCCGCGTGGAATGGTGGAGGTGGCCGTCATCAAAAGATTCAATAATAATTTGACCTGATTCTTGGGCAGCAAAACGCGCGGTGCATCCATCTCAAGTTTAATTCGATCATCTTCGATGAAGCCCTTGGCAATTTGCGCCGCATCGCCAAGATCGATGGCCGCACCGGCAGAACCCGCCGCCCCAAATGCGATACGCGCAAATTGCAGACGGGCAGAGGCCTGCTTGGCACTCTTTTTAATCAGATCATGCGCAAATTCACGCATGGACTCGTCTTTTTCTTCTTCCAATACCTCGAGCCCATTCACGATAGCGCCTACCGGGCTGATAACATCGTGACACACACGGCTACAGAGCAATGCCGCAAGTTCGAGCGGCTCGAGTGAAACAACGGCCATAAATAAACCTTCAATTATGCGGATTTAAACCGCGATACCGTGAAGACCTCAGCATTTACCCGAATCGCGAGGATGCCTATGGTTTTATGATTGGTTATCATATTTTGATATTCGTAACGGAAAGTTACGATATCCGCGATTAAATCCGTCACCAGTGTGTGGCAAAGGTGTGAGGAATTGAGATGAAGCATTGGCATATGATGATGGCCGCCTTAGTGGCTGGTTTATTGAGCATCTCCCCTGCTACGGCTCAAAATAAGCCGATCCCCGCAAAACCTCTCGGCTCCTCGGCCAATGAGGCCCCGGCGACCTTTAAGACCGATGATCTTGTTAAATCTGGCCACGCGTTTTTCGGGTCCGTATCACAAGGCTTGGCATCGGTCATTGAGGCAGCCGTGCAACGTTGGGGACAGCCGAATGGCTATGTTCTAGGCCAAGAGGCCGCAGGCGCCTTCTTTGGCGGCCTTCGTTACGGCGAGGGCAAGCTTTATACGAAAAATGCTGGTGACCGTCCGGTCTTTTGGCAAGGTCCATCAGTAGGTTTCGATGTTGGGGGCCAAGGCGCGCGCACCATGATGCTCGTTTATAATTTACCCTCGACCGAAGCCGTATATCGCCGCTTTGGCGGTGTGGATGGATCGGCCTATTTCATCGGCGGCTTTAATGCGACGGCCTTGGCTTCCGACAATATTGTTGTTGTGCCGATTAGCTCCGGTGTCGGTGCACGGCTTGGCGTGAATATGGGCTATTTAAAATTCACGAAGGAAGCGACCTGGAACCCCTTCTAAGGGTTCCAGCCTTTCGCTTTTCTTATGCGTGCTCAAGTGCCGAGACAAGATCTTTGATCAAATCATCTGGATGTTCCAATCCGATCGATAAACGAACCAGCCCATCACCCACGCCCATTTCAGCGCGCTCTTCTGGTGTAAAGCGTTGATGGGTTGTGGTGGCCGGATGCGTAATCAAGCTCTTTGCGTCACCGAGATTGTTCGAAATCTTAATCAGCGACAAAGCGTTTAGAAAACGAAACGCTGCATCTTTGCCAGCCTTTAACTCGAACGCAATAAGCGTTGAACCACCCGCCATTTGCTTCTTGATGATATCCGCTTGCGGATGATCGGCGCGACCGCAATAGATGAGCTTTGATAGTTTCGCATGGCTTGCCAACGCATCAGCAACCAATCCGGCTGTGCGCGTTTGCCGCTCGACGCGGACCGCGAGCGTTTCCAACCCCTTAAGCAAGACCCACGCATTAAAGGGGGACAGCGCTGGGCCGGTTTGGCGCAGCGGTGTTTTCACGTGATCCGTAATAAATTGGTTAGACGCAAGAATAACGCCGCCCAAACACCGGCCTTGGCCATCAATATGCTTGGTAGCGGAGTAAACAACGCAATCTGCCCCGAGCTCTAATGGCTTTTGCTGCATTGGCGTTGCGAAGACATTATCGACCGTTAGCTTTGCGCCAACCTCGTGGGCGATTTTGGCAACCGCAGCAATATCAATAATTTCGAGCGTCGGATTAGAAGGGCTTTCAAGGAAAAAGACTTTTGTATTGGGCCGCGCCGCGTTTTTCCATGCAGCCAAATCCTTGCCATCGACGAGCGTGGTTTCAACGCCAAAGCGCGGCAACCATTCTTCAATTACATAGCGGCAAGATCCGAACAAAGCGCGTGCTGCGACCACATGATCGCCCGCTCTCACTTGGCCCATCAGGGCTGCCGTTACCGCCGCCATGCCCGTAGCGGTGGCGCGTGCCGCCTCGGCACCCTCTAATGACGCCATGCGGGCCTCGAACATCGCCACGGTGGGATTTGAGAAGCGCGCATAAATATAGCCGGGAACCTCGTCCTTAAAACGGGCCTCGCATTCTTCCGCCGAGGCATAGACATGGCCTTGGGTGAGGAAGAGAGCTTCCGACGTCTCGCCGAATTCGGAGCGGAACGAGCCATCATGAACAAGGCGCGTTTCAAGATGGTGCCGGGCAAGATCATTCGTCATAGGGGGCTCCTTACCAATTTCTTGGGGTGATTATACCGAAGAATGGCGTTCGTAAAGACGGAATATCGTACTTTATATCGAAATATTTTAGAAACGCTTAGATTCGAGCTTCGATTTATTCAAATTACATATTTATGATGTGAATTAAATAAATATCGAAAAAAAATGGAAAATATATTTATCACCGCTTAAATCCGTGGCATAGAACCGTCTGAAGTCCCGGCGCCCTAATTTTTGGTTTTATATTCGATGAACAAATCACCCGCCCTACCCGCAATTTTGATGGCTAACGACCTGTTAGACGGAGAAGTCTTGTTTCTCGGACCCTCCGCATGGGAACGGAGCCACCATAAAGCCCAGATTGCGCACAGCGTGTCGGAAGCTGAAGCTTTGCAGGCGCGTGCGGCTGTCGATTTCAAAGCCAATGTGATCGTTGATCCCTATCTCGTTCAAGTGACCATCGGCGCCAATGGCGAACCGGTACCGGTTCATTATCGCGAAAAAATGCGCACGCTCGGGCCCACCATCCGTCCCGACCTTGGCAAGCAGGCAGAGGCTTAATCCATGTATCGCTATGATGAATTCGACAGAACCTTCGTTAAAGAACGCGTAGCCGAGTTTCGTTCGCAGGTAGAGCGTCGGCTTGATGGCTCCCTCTCAGACGATGAGTTCAAGCCTTTGCGCTTGATGAACGGGCTTTATCTCCAGCTGCATGCCTATATGCTGCGCGTCGCTATTCCCTATGGCACTTTGTCCGCACACCAAATGCGTCAGCTCGCGATGATTGCGGATAAATGGGATAAGGGCTACGGCCATTTTACGACGCGCCAAAACATCCAATTTAATTGGCCTAAACTATCCGATGTTCCAGCCATTCTTGATGCGTTGGCGGAAGTCGAGATGCATGCCATTCAAACATCTGGCAATTGCATCCGCAACGTAACGGCCGATCAATTCGCAGGCGTTGCTTTTGATGAAGTAGAAGACCCGCGACCAACGGCGGAATTGCTCCGTCAGTGGTCATCGTTGCATCCGGAATTCACGTTTCTTCCGCGCAAATTTAAAATCGCGGTAACGGGCGCAACCCATGATCGTGCCGCTATCAAAGCGCATGATATTGGCTTACGCGTTTTACGCCATCCGAATACGCAAGAAGTGGGTTATGAAGTTAGCGTGGGTGGTGGCTTAGGCCGTACGCCGTTGATTGGTAAAATCATTCGCGAGTTCCTGCCACGCAACGATTTATTGCCCTATCTTGAAGCCTTGATGCGTGTTTATAATTCTGAGGGGCGGCGCGATAATAAATATAAAGCGCGCGTCAAAATCCTTGTGCATGAAACAGGCATTGAGGAAATACGCAAAGCGGTTGAAGAAGAATTCGAAGCGATGGACGGCCCATCGGTTGCTGCCGATGCAAAAGAAGTGGAACGGATCGCGGCCTATTTCGCGCCACCTCCTTATGAAAAGCTCCCTGCGGTGAGCGCATCACTTGAAGCCGCGTTAAAGAGCAATGCAACATTCGCTCGTTTTGTTGAAACCAACGGCTTCAAGCACAAAGTGCCGGGCTATCGCGCGATCACAATTTCGTTAAAGCCAATAGGTGGCGCTCCGGGTGACGCAACATCCGACGAGATGCGCGCTTTGGCTGATGCGGCGGATCAATTCAGCTTTGGTGAATTGCGCGTTACCCATTTGCAAAATATCGTCTTGCCGAATGTCAAAGACGATGATCTCTTTGCGCTCTGGTCACACTTAAACTCGCATGGTTTAGCGACCGCCAATGTCGGCCTCATCACCGATATCGTGGCCTGCCCCGGCATGGATTATTGTGCTTTGGCGACGGCGCGCTCGATCCCGATTGCCCAAGCGATTGCAACAAAATTTGCTGATCCTGATCGGCAAAAACTGATCGGCGAATTGGGCATTAAAATCTCGGGCTGCATTAATGCCTGCGGCCATCATCACATAGGCAATATCGGCATTCTTGGGCTCGAAAAATCCGGCGAGGAAAGCTACCAGATCACGCTGGGTGGCGATGCCACGGAAACCGCAGCCATTGGTGAGCGTCTAGGACCCGGCGTCACCGCGGATGCGGTACCCGATACGATCGAACGCCTCGTCGATATTTACCTTGCCGAGCGCCAAGCCGATGAGCGTTTCATCGACACCTATCGCCGCGTCGGTCTTGACCGTTTCAAAGGAGCCATCCATGCCGTTGATGCGTAACAACAGCTTTGTCGAGGATAGCTACCGGCATATTGCCGATGACGAAGCAATACCGACTTCGGGCGATATTATCGTTCCGCTGGCGCGGATCGAGGAGGCTTCTGGTCGCTTGGCATCCGCCAAGGGTAAACTCGGTATCCACGTTCCAAACAACGTGAAACCTGCAAGCTTAACGTCGCATTTCAACGAGGTGGCGCTTATTTCAGTTGCGTTTCCGGCGTTTAATGATGGCCGTGGCTTCTCGATTGCCCGTCGCCTGCGCCGCAACGGGTTTACCGGTACGCTACGCGCAACCGGCCCTTTGATTGCCGATCAATATGCCTATGCCAAAGCCTGTGGCTTTGACGAAATTGATCTGCCGGAGGGGCTTGCGGTCCGCCAGGGCGTTGATCAGTGGAAAAAGGGCGCATCCGCGATAAGCCTCTCCTATCAGCGCGGTTATGCTCGTTCATCAACCATCCTTGATCGCCGGAGAGCGGCGCACTAGAACAATCGAATGTCACGCAAGCCGACCGAGACCAGCATCGCCCGCATTCAGCCGCTCGCCCGGCTGCCGGTGTTCTTTGCGCTCGAAGGCCGCCGCGTTGTCATCGCCGGCGGATCGGAAGCCGCCGCTTGGAAGGCCGAACTTTTGGCGGCCGCCGGTGCACGGGTCGAACTATATGCCGAGCATCCATCTGACGAATTGCTGACCGTTTTGCAGTCGCTTGCGAGCGATCACATCGAACTTCGTCGTAGGCCATGGTCCTTTGATATCCTGCAAGGCGCTGCGCTCGCTATCCTTGCCACCGAGAATGATGCGGAGGCGCAGGCGTTCCGCTGCTCGGCGCAAGCCAATGGCGTGCCGTGCAATGTGGTTGACCGCCCGGCCTTTTGTGATTTTTCCTTCGGCGGCATCGTCAACCGCTCGCCTTTGATCATTGGCATTTCGACCGACGGCGCGGCGCCTGTCTTTGGCCAAGCCATTCGCGCAAAGATAGAAGCGATGCTTCCGCAAGGCTTAACGCAATGGGCGGAGGCGGCGCGGCAATGGCGACCTTCGGTACAAGCGCTGAAGCTTTCCTTCCAACGCCGCCGCGCGTTTTGGGAGCGGTTTACCGAATTGGCTCTTGCCAATCCAAACGATACGCCGAGTGAGGCGGAGCGCGATGCCTTGCTGGCCAAGAGCGCGCATGATGCCGCCTCACCCGAACGCGGATCCGCTGTGCTGGTTGGTGCAGGCCCGGGTGATCCTGAACTTTTAACGCTTAAAGCGGTACGTGCGCTGCAATCTGCCGATATTATTCTCTATGATGATCTCGTCTCGCGCGCTGTATTGGATTTTGCCCGCCGTGAAGCAAAGACGATGCTGGTAGGCAAGACGGGACATGGCCCCTCCTGCAAGCAGGAAGACATCAACCGGCTCATGGTTTCTTTTGCCCAGCAGGGCAAGCGTGTGGTGCGGTTAAAAAGCGGCGACCCGATGGTGTTTGGTCGCGCGACCGAAGAACTCGAAGCCTGCCGTTTGGCGGGGGTTCCGGTCGAGGTTATTCCCGGCATTACGACGGCGCAGGGTGTCGCAAGCCGCATTGGCCGGTCGCTCACCCATCGCGCCATTGCCCGTCGCGTTCAATTTCTTACGGGTCACGACACATCGGGCAAATTGCCGGGTGATATTGATTGGTCGGCGATTGCCGATCAAAACGCGACAACCGTCGTCTATATGCCCGCCAAAACCATTCGGGCATTGACGGAAGCAGCCCTTCGGCACGGCCTGCCTGCGGATATTCCGGCCATTGCCGTTTATAATGCGACGCGGACGAATGAGTTGGTGGTTGAAGCGACCATCGCGTCCCTGCCCGACCGCATGGAGGCGTCAGGTGCATCAGGGCCCGTCATCGTCTTGATTGGCAAAGCCATGCAGGGTGCCGAAGCCAATTGGCTTCATTTATGGGGTTCGTCGACGAGCCCGGAAGAAACCATCCGGGCGATCGGATAAGGGGTCTAGGCCCGACGCCATTCGGCAAGTCCGATACCGCCAAGCACGAGCAACAGGGCCAACGCGTGAAACGGATGAAACACTTCGCCTAGAACGATAATCGCAATGATCGGCCCGAAAATCGGCACCAAATTCGTAAAAACCGATGCGCGACTCGGCCCGATCAAATCGACCGCGCGCAGGAAGAACAGTTGAGCAAGCAAAGAAGGCCCGATGGTGATGAAGGCCAAAAGCTCCCAGCCGCGTAAGGTTGGCCATTGCGTTTCGCCATTTGCCATTTCCCAACCAATCAACGGGACCGCGGCAAAAAAAGCTGCGACCGCCAAAATCGCAAAAAATCCAATGCCGGAAACTTTTGGGCGATTGCGAAGCGTCAAAGTGAAAACAGCATAGAGCAAGCAGGCGACGATCAACCAAATATCGCCAATATTAAATGAAAGGCTCATCAGCGTGTCCCAATCGCCTTTGGAAGCGACCGTCATGACGCCAGCCAGCGTCAGAAGAATACCGCAAGCCCCCAAAAGCGTGATGCGCGTCCGATGAAAAGCGAGCGCACCGATAAGCGTAAAAATCGGCAGCGATCCTTGTAAAATCGTCATATTCACGCCGCTTGTATGGTGGGCGGCGAGATAAAAAAGCGCATTAAACGCGGTGAAGCCAAACACGCCGCCAAAAGCCACGAGCCAAAGATGGTGCTTAAGTACCTGCCAATCCTGCGCGATTTGCTTATGGGCGAAGGTAAACAGTAAAATAGATGCCAAAAACCAGCGTAACGAGACGATAACCATCGGTGAAATTTCACCGATAGCAAGACGGCCCGCAATTCCGTTCGCGCTCCACATCAGCGTGGTGAGGATAAGCAGCAAATAGGGGTTGGCGCCGAGCTTACGAAGGAAGGCTGGAATTTTTAAGGACATGACCAGCGTTTTGGACTGGTTTGTGGCGGCGGGCAAGTGTTGCTAAATAAGGCATAGAAAACAGCATCAATTGATGCTATTTTGACGCCGCAGAGGAAGAAGTTTATGCGCACCACCATTGCGATCGACGATCAGCTTATCGATAAAGCCCGTAGCTTGACGGGTTTGGTTGAGACGAGCGCGCTTGTCCGAGAGGGGCTCAAAGCCATTATTGAACGCGAAAGCGCAAGACGCCTTGCTCTGCTTGGCGGCACCGAGCCGGAGGCAGTGGTTACGCCACGGCGGCGTTCAACACCACAATGATCTTGGCAGATACATCGGTCTGGATTGATCATTTGCGATCAAAAGACCTCACGCTTTCGACGCTGTTAGAGCGAAGCGAAATTATTACTCATGCCGATATTATCGGTGAAATTGCGCTTGGCTCGCTGCGGCAGCGCGAATTGATCCTTGAAAGCCTCGATAACTTGCCCCGATTGGAAAAGGCGCGTGATCAAGAGGTTCGTCATCTGATTGATCGAGAAAAATTGTTTGGCCGAGGCATTGGATATGTTGACGCTCAGTTGATCGCGGCAACCCGTCTGAAGCCGGGAACGAAGATTTGGACGAGAGACAAACGGTTCAAACAAATCGCAGAAGAGCTAGGACTGGCGGCATCTGAAGCCTGACGCAAAATTTTTTCGCCGTTCCGATATTTCAAGCCGCATGATATCGAAGGCACCAATACAGATCTTGTCATTGGAAAACAGCCTATGTCTCTCAGATTTCTCGTCATTGAAGGCAATGTTGAAGGACCGCGCGAACGCCATCGCGATACCTATGGTAAAACCTATGCTGAATCCTATGGCTCTGTTTTGCAGCGGATCGAGAAAGATGCAGTCTATGATATCGCGCTGCCCGCCGATGAGGGCGCGAATATTCCCGATGCAGCCGGGCTTGAAGGCTATGACGGTATTTTTCTAACGGGCTCGGCGCTCAATGCCTATCACGCGACGCCGGAAATTCTCCGCCAAGTCGAGCTCATGCGCGCGGCGTTTAAGTCGCATACGCCCGTTTTCGGCTCCTGCTGGGGACTGCAAATGGGTGCCATGGCCTCGGGCGGAGATGTACAAGCCAATCCGCTTGGCCGTGAAGTCGGGATTGCGCGCCATATCGTCAAAACCGATGCCGGCCAAACCCATCCGCTGTTGCTAGGGCGCCCGGCTTCATGGGATGCGCCCGCAATCCATCTTGATCTGATCACAACGCTTCCCGATGATATTACGGTCTTGGCAAAAAATAACCTAACGCCCGTTCAGGCCGCCGAAATCCGGCAAGATGGCGGGGTGTTTTGGGGCGTGCAATACCACCCCGAATTTAGCCTCGTCGAATTGTCTGTGATCCTTGATCGCTATAAGCCGACTTTGCTGGCCGAGGGCTTTTTACGCTCTGAAGAGGAGCATGCCGCCTATGTGCAAGAGCTGCGTGCGATGGGCGAAGATCCGAACCGGTTCGATCTCGCATGGAAACACGGCATAAATGCCGAAATTCTTCAAGAAGACCGTCGATTGACCGAAATTCGCAACTTTATCACCCATTATGTAAAGCCAACCAAATCGGCGCGTGGGCGGGCTTAAGGTCGTTTCGCGGGGTTTTCCCAAACTTTCGGCCAAAGGGAATTTCCCTTTTGAAAAAAATACTCTATCAGTCTGCCGCAAGCCTCGGCCTTCCGACTTGCGGAGTGGACCGGGGCTTTTTGCTGCCGAAAGGATGAGCGGATGGGTAACGTAGTCGTTGTGGGCGCCCAATGGGGCGACGAAGGCAAAGGCAAATTGGTCGATTGGTTGTCGGAACAGGCCGATACGGTCGTCCGATTCCAAGGCGGGCACAATGCGGGCCATACGCTCGTCATCGGCGAGAATGTTTATAAGCTTTCTTTATTGCCCTCAGGCGTCGTTCGCCCCGGTAAGCTCGGTATTATCGGCAATGGCGTGGTGCTGGACCCCTATGCGCTTGCAGCCGAAATCGACCGTCTAGGCAAGCAAGGCGTCATCATCACGCGGGACAATCTGCGGGTTGCTGAAAATGCCGCGCTGATTCTGTCCGTGCATCGCGAATTGGATGGACTACGGGAATCGGGTCCCGCCGGCACCACGATTGGTACCACCAAACGCGGCATTGGTCCGGCTTACGAGGATAAAGTAGGCCGCAGAGCTATTCGCCTGATGGATTTGGCCGAGCCAGAAACATTGCCCGCCCGTGTTGAGCGTTTGCTGATGCACCACAATACGTTACGCCGTGGCGCGGGCCTTCCCGAGTTTGAAGCCGCTTCGATCATCAAGGAATTGATGGAAATTGCGCCGCGCGTTCTGCCCTATTTGGATGTCGTATGGCGTCTGATGGATGACGAACGCCGCGCCGGTAAGCGGATCTTGTTTGAAGGCGCGCAAGGCGCTCTGCTCGATGTTGATCACGGCACCTATCCCTATGTCACATCCTCCAACACTGTATCCGGACAAGCCGCGACCGGCTCAGGCGTTGGACCAAGCCAAGTTGGTTATGTTCTCGGCATCGCCAAAGCCTATACGACGCGGGTCGGTGAAGGTCCCTTTCCTACCGAATTGAATGACGAAATTGGTGAACGCATCGGCGTTCGCGGCCATGAATTTGGTACCGTCACGGGACGCAAACGCCGTTGCGGATGGTTTGACGCGGTCTTGGTGCGGCAAACGGTTCGCACATCGGGCATTCATGGCATCGCGCTGACCAAGCTTGATATTCTGGATGGGTTCGACGAAATCAAAATTTGTACGGGCTATCGGCTCGATGGCAAGGAAATTGATTATTTGCCCGCAAGCCAAGCGCAACAGGCCCGCGTTGAAGCCATTTACGAGACGTTCAAAGGCTGGGAAGGTGTCACGGGCGGTGCGCGTTCGTGGAAAGATTTACCCGCACAAGCCATCAAATATGTCCGCCGAATTGAAGAGTTGATTGGTGCACCCGTGGCGCTTGTTTCCACCAGCCCTGAGCGCGACGACACAATCCTCGTTCAAAATCCATTTGAGGCTTGACGCTCTGACGCTTTCATCGTGAATACCGCGTGATGGTCGATTATTACGCGCTGATCTCGCCTACGATTGAGCCGCTTGCCGATGCCTCTCCGGAGGAACGGAAAGTGGTATATGATCGGTTGGTCACCATGCTTGACCAGCAATTGCGGGCGGCTGACCCACCGCGCAGTGATAAAGATATTCTAAAAGAGCGCATCAATCTTGAAGCTGCGATCCGTCGTGTCGAACGACGGATTCTGAGCAATCAAAAACAAAACGCGCCCAAGACGCCTGATCAACCGATCATTCCGCCAAGCGCACCGGTCAAGGAAGTAACAGCGTCGCCATCGGCATACGAACCGATGGTCGTGCCGGAATCGCCGCAGCCGGAAGCCAGCGTGAAAGTCGAAACGCTGCCGAAAGCAGAGTGGCTATCGCCGAACGATCAGTTTCATGCACCGATTGGTGCACGGATAATGGTAGAGCAAAGCGGCATAACACTTCCGCAAGCCTCGTTTTGGCGCCCAGTCGAAATTGAACCAGAACCGGCTCCAGAAGAGCTATCGGAACGGCCTGTTTTTAAGCTGGCGCAAGACGAAACGCACGATGAGACCGATAGCGTTAGTCCCGTCGAACCCATCATCATTGAAACGATCAGCGATATCTCTACCGATGAAAGCGCAGCGATCGTCGTCAACGAAATCGACACTCCGCCTGCGGATCGCGGGACTGATAGTCGACCAGGCGTCCCCACCGGTTTGGCAGCACATCGGCGCGGGTTTGGGCTATCGACGCAGGCTAAAGGACTTTGGCTCCGTATTGGCATTATCGCACTGGTTATTTTGGCATTAACAGCAGCCATTGGCGGCGTTGCGGAATATCTGGCTCAACGCAGCGCCGAACGGTTGGCAAGCCGTGTCCAGACCCCGCAAACCGATGTGTCAACAACTGAACAAAAACTGACGGACCGGCTGCCCGTGGCTCCCGATGAGCCATCAAAAACACAGACACCAGCGGCAGGTGTTGTACAAAACACGACTGATAATACGAATGATCAGGACATCCTGATTCAACGTGCCATTTTATTGGAGGAGCCACCCAATGGGGTTGGCGATCCAAAGCGAACGACAGGTAAAGTCAGCTGGAAGCTTGAAACCATTCGATCAACGCTCACGTCGTCATCGGACCTGGGCGCACGGGCGACAATTGATCTTGGCGATGCAGGTTTAACCGCAAGTATCGTGTTTCGACGCAACCGCGATCAAACCTCCGCCAATACGCATCTTGTTGAAATAACGATGACGCCATTGGCCGATAACCCGAATGGCAAAGTGCGTGATATCAGTGTGCCGGAATTGCGCACGGATGAAAAATCGCGTGGGGCAAGCTTAGCAGGAATTGCCGTGCCGGTTTCGGACAACGTATTTCTGATTGGATTAAGTGGGCTGCCCGCAGACATGCAACGCAATATTGATCTTTTGCGAAGCAGAAACTGGTTCCTTGTTCCGATGCGCTATTCCAACGGAAAACGCGCTTTGCTGCTGTTTGAAAAAGGAAAGCCAGGCGAACGCGTCTTTGAAGACGCGATGCAAACCTGGCAATGACCTCGTTACGAATTTATCGCGCGGGGAGCGACAATGCAGCCGCCGCAGGTGGCGGCATCGTATCCCGCGCGAGCAGTTGTTCCTGAACCGCTTGCTGAACTTTTTCAAAAGCCCGAACTTCAATTTGACGCACGCGTTCGCGTGACACATCAAATTCTTCGGAAAGCTCTTCAAGCGTAATCGGATCTTCGGTTAAACGGCGCGCTTCAAAGATACGCCGTTCACGCGGATTAAGAACGGCCAGTGCGCTTTGCAACGCGGTGTGGCGCCAGGATGATTCCTGATCATCGGCTAGAATGGTTTCCTGACTTGGCTTGTCGTCGACAAGCCAATCCTGCCACTCGCCATCCCCATCCGAATCCGTCCGCAAAGGTGAATTCAAAGATGAGTCGCCGCCCAAACGACGGTTCATCTCGACAACTTCCTGCTCTTCAACACCGAGTTTAGTCGCGATGATCTTGACCTGATCGGGGCGCAGATCACCCTCACCAAGCGCCAAAATCTGGCTCTTCGCTTTTCTCAAATTGAAGAACAGTTTTTTCTGATTGGCGGTGGTGCCCATTTTAACAAGCGACCACGAGCGCAAAATATATTCCTGAATGGCGGCCTTGATCCACCACATCGCATAGGTGGCAAGGCGGAACCCTTTATCGGGCTCAAACCGCTTGACCGCCTGCATCAAGCCGACATTGCCCTCGGAAATGACCTCGCCAATCGGCAGGCCATAGCCGCGATAGCCCATGGCAATCTTTGCGACGAGCCGTAGATGGGATGTTACGAGTTTGTGCGCAGCCTCTGCATCATCATGCTCCCGCCAACGCTTGGCGAGCATGAACTCCTCTTGCGGCTGCAACATAGGAAAGCGACGGATCTCGGCCAAATAGCGCGCAAGACCGCCCTCCGCTGAAATCATGGGCATTGTTGATGATGCCATCTCGTCCTCCATTTGTGGTGCCTAAAAGACACCCGTCAGATTAGCTTACGGCCAACCTTCCGCTTGGATACATATAGTGCGCAAAAAAATGTCCGAAAGAGGGCAGACCCGCCAAATTTCTTGCATCAGTGCAAACGACTAATTTAAGTTTCCGTTCAAAACTTTCATTAACGCCGCGAAATCCTGAGGCAACTCACTTTCAAAACGCAGCGTCTCTTTCGAACGCGGATGCATAAACCCAAGTTCCTTGGCATGCAGCGCCTGACGCGGAAAGGCCTCGACTGCCGCCCTTAACTCCCCGTCCAACCGGCTGGCTTTCGTACGAAATCCGGCCCCATAGACCGGATCTCCCACCAAAGCATGGCCAATATGGGCCATATGGACGCGAATTTGATGGGTACGGCCCGTCTCTAAGCGACAGGTGACCTGCGCAATCAGCGGCTCACCCTCGCGTCCCACAAACTGATCCTCAACGGTGAAATGGGTAATCGCCTCGCGGCCTTTGCCCGGTTTAACCACCGCCATTCGGTCGCGATGCGTAGTGGAGCGATCAATCGGCGCGTCAATCACCCCATGGGCCCGCGATGGTACGCCCCATACCAGCGCCGTGTAAGCGCGTTGCAACGGGCCTGTACGACCGTGATCCGCAAATTGATCGGCCAAATGCTTATGAGCAGCATCATTTTTGGCGACAACAAGAAGGCCAGACGTGTCCTTATCCAAACGATGGACGATCCCGGGCCGTTTAACGCCACCAATGCCCGACAGGCTATCCCCGCAATGCGCAATCAAAGCATTGACCAAGGTTCCGGTCGCATGGCCAGAGGCCGGATGAACAACGAGGCCAGCAGGTTTATCAATCACCAGAAGATCGTCGTCCTCATAAACAACCGTCAGCGGAATAGGCTCCCCAGCTGGCTCCGCAGGAACTGCCTCAGGCAGCTCAATCGACACGCGCAAGCCCGCACTCAGTTTTGTCTTGGGATCGGCAATTGTGCCATCATCAATTTTGATATGGCCCTCAAGAATGAGAGATTTCAGCCGCGTCCGCGAATGTTCAGGCAGGCGAATAGCCAAAAAGCGATCAAGCCGCTCCCCCGCCTCTTTTTCAGAGACAATAAGCTCCCCATCAACCGTAACGATAAAAGGCTCATCCTCAAGAGAGGCTGCGACCGGCGCGGGGGGATCTTCAACGAACATTCGATTTTTACGCATAGCCAGCCAGTTAGCACAGACCCAAGCGATGAGGCGACCCAAATCGGAGGGTAGATTGCAAAAGACCGTCGTTTGACGACATGAGTGATGAAGCCTATAGGACAGGCACCGGCCTAAAGCGCTCTTAGCTCCCATCGTCTAGTGGCCCAGGACGTCGCCCTCTCACGGCGAAAACAGGGGTTCGACTCCCCTTGGGAGCGCCAATTTTAACCCATAAAACCGCAACTAAACTGCTGTAATGCAACGATAATTCAATCGTGGCTTATGGTGTTGGAATCGTGCGGGTAGAACAGTGGGTAGAAC
>CANGPL010000033.1 GCA_947455725.1 Hyphomicrobiales bacterium
AGCCTGCCGCCAGCGTTCGCTCTGAGCCAGGATCAAACTCTCAAGTTGTATGGAGAATGATCTTGTCTCGGTCATCACGTTTATTGACGGAGTTCACATGAACCACCGAAATGGTTCAAATGAGCTCTTGTAAGAAACGCGTTTCCGACTAGTTCTCTTATTGCTCTTGGCTTTCACCAAGAGCCGCAAGGACTCCGCCGTCCGCGTTTCTCTTTCTTTCTATTTAATTTTCAAACAGCCACATCCGAAGATGTCTTACGACGCACAACCGACAAAACATTTCCACCTGACCAAGGTCAGGCAATTAAGTGCCCGTAGGTACCCGGAAACGTTTCACCGGCCCGCCGCCATCCGGCAGCGACGCCGTGTGTGGCGCTATATAGGCGGCACCCCTTTTCCCTGTCAACACGCTTCTTCACTTTTTTTTGCAAAAGATTCACAGGAGGAGGTGAAACTGTTGAAAAATAGAGGAAAAAGAGATTCCCACAGGCCAATAAAATTTGAAACAACCGTTCTTTGGCACCCTTTGCCCATTCTGGGGCGGCTTAGCGGGATAATTTTTAAGAAGAAAGGAACTTCTAGCCGCCGCCGGTTGGCCCTCAGCCTTCGCTGTGCCATAATCCGGCTTCAGATAGGTATAAGTTTCAATCGGAATAAGACGCATTGACGGACTTCATAGCCAGGCCATCCCTATTGCGCGGCCGACCTGCCTCAGGTCGTGCTGTACGGTATATGGATCGACACCGGTCCGAGCTGACGGATCTGATCGCGCCGCTCAATCAAAACTTCCAGCCGGATGACTTTTCACCGGCCCGGGTCAATTTCCGGTGGCTAATTGGGGCAACGCTCACGGCTTTGGCGGGTATTGGCCTGATAGGCTCCGTTGTGACCTATTCCCTTGATCGCACCCATAAGATGATCGAAATGCCCGAAATCGCCTTTAGTGCGGGCAATGATACAGTGGGTAATGAGGGGGCAACGCCCGTCAAAGGGGATCGGCAGGTCGTCTTCTCCGATATAGTCTCCGCCCGACAAAGCTTCCGAGCGGCAACGGCGGTTCCGGTCGGTGACCATGAAATTATCAAGATGCGCCCTTTTGTAAGGGTGGCGACCAATTTGGCACTCTCGTCTATAGGCTATAGCGCCGATGTGCCGCCCTTCGAACCGCTCAAGCTTTTTGGCGGCTCGGATAATGCGGCCGCGCTCCAACTTGAAATACGGGCGTCGGACGACGATACGGATCTTTCCTTTCAAAAGCTTCAGCTCTCTGCAGCTAATGCGGATATCGACCCGACGATCGCATTGAGCCAAGCGCAGATCGAGTCCCAGGTTGAGGAAGCCCGCAAGGCAGCACTATCGCTCGGCAAGGCCATGCCGCTTACCATTGGCGGACAACAATTCCTCACCCGCACCTTGCCAACGCTTACAAATCCGCAGGCAGCGGGGGGATCAGCGCCACTCGATACCGCCTTCTCATCGATCCAGATCAGTGTTGTTCCCGAAAATGTCACGGCACTCGCCAAGAAGCCTGCCGTTCAAACCGCTGCTCGTACCACAAGCGATGAGCGAATGGTGACGATGCGCAAGAACGAATCCATTGAACAGGTCTTGATCGCAAACAAAGCGCCGAGCACCGCTGCCAAAAGTGCGGCTGCCGTCTTGATGAAAGATATCAAAGATATTGGCATGAAAGAAGGCGCAAAGCTGCGTATCCTTCTATCTCTACCGGCGGACCCGAAGGCTGAACCACGGCTCATGCGGGTAATGCTCTATGATGCCGACACGATCATCGCGATTGCCGCTATTGACGACCGCGGACAATTTGTTTCCGTCGCACCGCCCTCATCAGAAGGCACGATCGGCGCGGACGAACAGCCGGATGCCGACCCCGCGCAGGCGCAGGGCTTCAAGCTTTATGATAGCCTTTATGAGACCGCGCTGAAGAACGACATACCCAAAGCCATCATCGATCAACTGGTTCGGATTTATTTTTACGATGTGGATTTGCAGCGCAAAGTAGCGGGCGGCGACTCATTTGAGGTCTTCTACGCCGAAGACGAGGAAAATGCCGGTCGCTTTGAAGTACTCTATGCCGCGCTTTCGGTAGCCGGCGTCACCAAGCGCTATTACCAATATAAATCACCAGATGACGGCAGCATTGACTATTTCGACGAACAAGGAAAATCCAATCGCAAATTCCTGATGCGGAAGCCGATTTCGGAGGGCATCTTCCGCTCAGGTTTTGGGATGCGCTATCACCCTATCCTACATGTCTCGCGTTTACATTCGGGTGTGGATTGGGCCAACAGCGTTGGTACGCCCATTCTGGCGGCGGGCGATGGCATCGTGACGTTTGCTGATTGGGATACGGGCTATGGCCGCCATGTTGAAATCCAACATGCCTATGATTTCACGACCACCTATTCGCATATGTCGGCTTTTGCAAAAGGCATAACGGAAGGGGTTCGCGTGAGGCAGGGTCAAGTCATTGGCTATCTCGGAAGCTCAGGGCTCGCAACCGGTCCCCACCTTCACTATGAAGTGTTGGTCAAAGGTGAATTCAAAGATCCTATGGGGATCAAACTTCCGCGCAGCCGCGAATTGGATGATAAAGAACTCAGAGTCTTTAAGCGCGAGCAAGACGGTATTAATGATGTGATGGCCAAGGCGCCCGGTGCAGTGCGTATGGTTTCGAAAACAGCACCGTAAGAGATCCGAATTGTTGAGCGCCTAATGCTGCATATTCTTTCGATTGTACTTCCAGTCTTTGGGCTTATCGGCATTGGCTTTTTCGCGCGGATGACGCGGCTCGTCAGCGACCGCACCGGTGAAGGCCTTTCCGATTACGTCTTCGCCATCGCGATCCCCTGCCTGATCTTTAAAACCTTAACCGGTGCGGCGATGCCCGAGTCGCAACCATGGGGCTATTGGCTTTCCTATTTTGGTGCGGTCGCGATTGTATGGTCGCTGTCGCAATGGATCGCCGCACGCTTTTTTGCGCTTGACCACGGCGCAAGCGTTGTCGCCGGATTTACGGGCGCGCAAGCGAATACGGTGTTGGTTGGCGTGCCTTTGATCTTGCAGGCCTATGGCAAAGAAGGTGCCGTACCCCTGTTCTTATTGGTAGCAATCCATCTGCCAATCATGTTTTCGGTCGCTACCATTTTGATCGAAGGACGTGGCGCACATTGGCCAACGGTGACCCGGCAATTGCTGACGCATCCGATTTTATTGTCGATCCTGTTCTCATCGGCCTTCCACTTTTCGGGCCTAGATGTACCCGTTTTCGCGGGTCAATTATTGGATCCGATCGCAGCCTCTGCCCTGCCCTGCGCTTTGTTTGCGATGGGCGTGGCACTGAAGCGCTACGGCATTCGTGGCAATCTCAACCTTGCTGCCCTTCTTTGCGCCTTCAAACTCTTACTGCATCCGGCCTTGGTTTATATCCTGGCCTTTTATGTGTTTCCTGTTCCGCCCGTTTGGGCAGGTGTTGCGGTGCTGTTTGCCTCCTCGCCATCGGGCATCAATGCCTATCTGTTTGCCGAGCGGTATAAGACGGGTATCGCTTTGGCTTCTGGCGGCATTGCGCTTTCAACCGCTTTGTCGGTTCTCTCATCCGGTCTTTGGCTCGCTCTTCTCGGTATCCGCTAGAATACCGGCGCGTTGGAACGCCTCAATCAAAGCGGAGCGCGTAAGCCCTGCCGCGCGCTCAATGTCGAGCGAGGCGGATGCTTTGCTTTTTGCGAGCTTTTTTCCATCCGGCCCCATGATGAGCGGATGGTGCCAATAAAGCGGTTGTGGAAGTCCAAGCAAAGCTTGCAAAAGCGTATGAATATCCGTTGCGGCTTCGAGATCCATTCCGCGCACGATATGGGTCACGCCTTGAATGGCATCATCGACCACGACCGAGAGATGATAACTTGTCGGTGTATCTTTGCGCACGAGCACAACATCACCCCAACGTTCGGGCCTAGCGTGATGGGCCGTTGTGAGAAGCGTTTCAGGATCAAAACTTGTCCAGACTAAGGGACCGGTCGCAGCCATCGCTTTCGCGTGATCGAGCCGCCATTGCGGCTTGTCGCCTCGCGCAAACCGCGCGTTGATTTCCTCGGACGTTAAAGAGCGACAGGTTTGCGGATAAAGCGGACTACCATCCGGATCGAGGGGCCATTCAGCACCTTTCTTTTGAACAGCGGACTCGATTTCAGTACGCGAACAAAAGCACGGATAGACAAGACCCTTCGCTTTGAGGGTTTCAAAGGCTTGCACATAGTCAGCCATGAAGTGCGATTGTCTTCGGACCGGCTGTTCATAATGTATGCCAAGCCAGACGAGTGCATCTTCAATCGCTTCACTATGCTCGGGCCGGCTTCGGGCAGGATCAATATCTTCAATCCGCAGTAAAAGCCTGCCGTTAAGCTTTCGAGCAATTGTCGCATTGAGCCAAACCGATAGCGCATGACCACGGTGCAACGGTCCGTTCGGGCTTGGCGCAAAACGCAACACCGCTTGCCTGTTATCGGGCGAAGGATAGAGTGGCTTGATCATGGGTAAGAAATGAACACGCAATGCTAATCGACAGTGAAGAAAGCCTAGACCACGGCCTCAAAGCCCTCATAGCACAAGATCCCGCAATGGCAGAATTGTTGCGCATGGGTGGCCGCCCGCGCCTCAGAAAACGCGAACCGGGCTTGCAGGGCTTGGCCGCCATCATTGTCTCGCAACAAGTATCAACCGCGAGTGCCAAGGCCATATGGGCACGGGTTGAGGCGCGTTTCCCAGCCTTATCCGCGCGCGACATCATGAATGCAGAGGATGAAACCTTAAAAGGCGTCGGCCTCTCCTCCCCCAAAATCCGCGCCTTACGGGCCATTGCTGAGGCCATTGAAGATGGCAGCCTGTCGCTCGATCGGCTCGAAACATTCTCGGCAGATGAGGCCGAGCAGCATATGGTCGCGATAAAAGGCATTGGACCTTGGACGGCCCGCATCTATCTCCTGTTTTGCTTGGGCCATCCCGATGCGTTTCCCGCGGGTGATTTGGCATTGCAAGAGGCGGTTCGCATGGGGTTTGATTTGCCCACACGACCCGATGCAAAAGAGATCGAGAATTTTGCAGAACGCTGGCGGCCTTGGCGCGGCGTTGCCGCCAAGCTGCTCTGGAACTATTACGGCGCGATGAAATCCGGCAAAGAGGCCATCCCTGCCGGAAGCGAATGAGAAGAGAGACCATGATCGACGGATCAAAATTAATGGACGGACCCCGCCTAAAACCCAAATCCGGCAAAGCAAAGCAACTCGTCGTCTTCCTGCACGGCTATGGGGCGGATGGGAATGATCTCATCGAACTCGGCCAGCAATGGCAGAACTGGCTGCCGGATGCGGCCTTCGTCTCGCCCCATGCGCCAGAGCCTTGCGGCATGTCGCCCATGGGACGGCAATGGTTCCCGCTCACCATGCGCGATCCATCCGAGCGTTGGCGCGGGGTTACCGGCGCGCGACCGACGCTTGATGCCTTCCTCGATGCGGAGCTCGAAAAACTAGGCTTAAGCCATGACCGTCTGGCCTTAGTCGGCTTTAGCCAAGGGACAATGATGGCGCTCCATGTCGGCCTGCGCCGCACAACACCGCCTGCAGCGATTCTTGGCTATTCGGGGATCTTGGTGGGACCAGAGCATCTTGATGAGGCCACCGGCAAGCCGCCGATTCTACTCGTTCATGGCGACCGCGATAATGTGATCCCGATTGACGCCGTCTTCACCTCATCGGACGCCTTGGGGAAAGCCGAGATCGGCTGCCAATATCACCTGTCGCTTGGGACCGCGCATGGCATTGATGGCGGCGGCTTGAAACATGGCGGGCTATTTTTAGCCAAAGCGCTAACTGGAAGAACGCCGAATTAGATGAGCTGGCCGGTAATTAGTGGTAATGGCACAACAATCTAGTTCCGTCATTGCGAGCGAATGCGAAGCAACCCAGGTGATGGTGCAAGAAAAGCCAGCTGTGGCAACGATCCGACTAAAAAAACATCGGTTAGCTGGATTGCTTCGCGTTCGCTCGCAATGACGGAAGAGGTGCACGCGGTGCGGTTGTCACCACAAACACACCCGCCAAGACCACCAAGCCACCGATCACCTCGCGGACACCAATCGCTTCGCCCAAAAAGATCACGGCTAAAATCGTGGCAAAGGTTGGCATTAAATAGCCGATCATTGCCGCCTTGGTCGGTCCTTGTTGGCGGATCATATACATAAAGATGGTGATCGGCAGCGCGGTTGAAAACAGGCTCAACCCCAAAGCCGCAGGCCAGCTTGGCAGGATGGGCGCATAGGCTCCGCCCCCGCTCAGGCCAAATGTAAGGCCGGTTGCAACCAGCGCTGAAACCGTCTGTTGGCCCAAGGCCATACGGGAGGGCTCAACGCGGGGGATAAATTTCGCGTAAATATTGCCGACCGCATAGCAGGCGGAAACAACGACCATCGCCAAAGCCCCGAAGAGGCTCGCGCCCTGATGGTCGAGCGCTGAGGGGCCGATCAACACCAACATGCCGACGAAGCCGACCGCAATGCCGATGATTTTTCTCAGCGTCAGGCGCTCATCGATAAAGGCGAAATGCGACAGCACCGCCACCATTAACGGCCCCGACGCCTGAATCATGGCGCTTGGCCCCGCGCCTGCCGATTGCAACGCATAAGCGGTGAGCACATTGGGCAGCCAGCCATTCAACGTGCCGAGGATCAGCCAAGGCACAAGCTCAAAGCGCTGCGGCAAAGGGGATAACCCCCTGACCAAAAACCACCCGCCAAGAATAAGAGCGGCGAAAGTGGCGCGAACGGAGGCAATGGCGAAGGGATCGACCGTATCGGCCAAAAGCTTCATGAATAAAAAGCCGCTCGACCACATGAGCGAGCAGGCCAGCAATTGCAGGGTAAAAAACGAACGCGGTGAACCCATCAGGCCGCAGCCCCAAGGAGATCGATCAAAGCCGGAATCAATGGCTCATCCGCTGGCGGCATCGGATAATCCCGAAGCCGATTGGCGCGCACCCATTTAAGGGCGGCATGTTCCTTGGCCTCGACGACCCCCTCCCAGCGCCTGCATACGTAAAGCGGCATGAAGAGATGGAAATCCGGATAGGGGAAGCTCGCAAAGGTCAAAGGCGCGAGGCATGGCTCTTTCACGGTGATGCCCAGCTCTTCGTGAAGCTCGCGGATGAGCGTCTCCTCCGGCCGTTCGCCTGCTTCGATCTTGCCGCCAGGAAACTCCCACAGGCCCGCCATGCCTTTGCCTTCCGGGCGTTGGGCGATCAAAACGCGGCCATCTTTGTCGATGAGTGCACAGGCAACAACAAGCAGAAGTTTCAAAAACCAGTTTCCTATCCGTCCGAATGTGACGGGCCACCATAGCGATTTCGCCCCGCCGAACAACCGCATGATGCCTAAAATCTAGCCGGGTTTACCCGCGCTTAATCTTTTTCGGCAAGGATTTGTTGACCCTATTTTGAAGTCCTCTGCGTCTCGCGGCGGATCAGCTAAGTGAGCGAGCTTTCCGTGCAAGCCCTATTATCGCGTCGTAATCGGTCTTTGAGCCGTGTTTTTCCTCGTTTTGCCACCGGATTGGCCGTTTCGCTCTCGGTCCTGATTGGCAGCGTCGAATCGGGTGGCAATGCGATTGCGAATGGTGATTCGCGCACGATTTCGCTCTATCACACCCATACGGGTGAGAGCCTAACCATCGAATATAAGAAAAATGGCAGTTTCGACCGCGACGCGCTTGAAAAGCTCAATTGGCTGTTGCGCGATTGGCGGCGTGATGAGCCGACCAGCATGGATCCCCGTCTTTTTGATATTGTTTGGGAAGCGCAGCGTCAGGTCGGCTCCACCGAGCCGGTCAATGTCGTCTCGGCCTATCGTTCGCCCGAAACCAACGCGATGTTGCGCCGCAGGTCCAAGGCGGTTGCCAAAAACTCCCAGCATATGTTGGGCAAGGCGATGGATTTCTATCTGACGGACGCGAACATTACCCAAATTCGTGAAGTTGGTTTGAAAATGCAGCGCGGTGGCGTTGGCTATTATCCAACCGCTTTCACGCCTTTCGTGCATCTTGATGCAGGCAGCGTTCGCCATTGGCCGCGCATGTCGCATGACGAATTGGCCCGCCTCTTCCCCGATGGCAAAACGGTCCATATTCCCGCTGATGGTCACCCGCTTGAACGCTATGCCGAAGCCGAGGCCGAGATTCTGGCCAATGGCGGCACGGTGATGGGCGCTTCTTACGCCGATGCTGGTGAAAGTGCCGCGCCTGAACCAAAAACAAAGAGCTTCTGGGCCGCTTTATTTGGTGGTGGCAGCAGCGAGGACGAGGACACCGAAGTCATTACCCAAAAGCCCGCAGCGCGTGTAGCCGTCGCCAAGGCTCAGGCTCCAGCAGTTGATACTTCCGAAAATTCAACGGAAACAGACGCTCCCGCACCGGTCGTAGCGCCTGCCAAACTTCCGCAGATCGTGGCAATGCCACCACTGTCCTCGTTTAAAATGGCCGTTTTAGCGCCCAACGCGCCCGTCCCACCGATCAAGCCGGGAACGCCTGTTCCATCGGTCATCGCGCTTCAAACCGGCGCGCCGCAGCTCATTTGGCAAACGGGGGCTATGCCGGTGGGTACTGCCGCTGTTCCTTTGCCGCCGATGCGCAATGGGACGACTTTAGCGCCGCTTTCATCGGTGGCGTCTGTTCAAGTTCCGCTGCCACCCATGCGCATGCTTTCGGGTAAGGGTTCCAACCATGTTGCTCTTTTGACTGTACCCGATGGCGCGGAGACAACGGCCAGCATTGGCGCCGCGCGGACCGATGGGGCACTTCCAAAAATCATCACGGATGGCAGACGTAACGTGGCACCGACGCACGCGCTCGCTTATGCGCCAACGCAAGAGGTTGCGCCTATCGCCGCCACTGCGAAATCAGCCGCATCAGCCCCTGTGGCGTCCAAGCTTGAGCTGAAAAAGCCGCTGACAGCAACAGCGGTTGAAGCGTCCCGACTGGCATTAAGCGGAGATTCGACGCGCTTTTCCGAGGCCGAAGACCTCGGCCCACCTTCAGGACATTTTTCGAAAAAATCGGCGCCGACTTGCGCCGCCGGAAAATCCGGTCAGCCTTGCATACCTAACGCGGCGAGATAGAGCTCCATAATCGCCTCTTCCTCTTGCCGCTCTGCATGGTCTTTGCGGCGCAAAGAGACGATTTTGCGCATGATCTTGGTGTCAAAGCCATTGGCTTTGGCTTCCGAATAGACATCGCGAAGATCGCCTGCCAAGGCGGCTTTTTCTTCTTCAAGGCGCTCGATCCGCTCAATAAAGGCCTTGAGTTCTTCACCAGCAACTGAATTCGACATAAAAGCCTCGCCCGTTCAAAAATTCTGAAGCCTCTCCTGTCCGCCATCACTCGCGAGCGGTCAAGGCTCCTTCGCAAGCCTTTGCCTCGACCCTGTGGATGACGGCTTAAGCCAGACGAAAATCTTCCCGATGGTGCGGATGCTCTAATAAAGGCCGCAGGGTTTCAGCCAAGCGATCCCCCCAAGCGGCGGCGTCTTGCCTATTCGCAATAAGATCCTGCCTTATTTCAATCAGCGTGTTGGAAAACCCATTGGCAAGGGCATGGCGATCAATCACATCACCTGTTAGCGCTCCATTATAAGGTTCGTTATCACCGACAACGAGATCGTCTTTTGCGCTTAAGGCCCCAATCAAGGCCTGCGAAAGCCGCCCATCCTTCGCCCACAAAATGCCCGCATGCCAAGGCCTGGGCGAGCCGCGCCAGATGGGCGTGAACGAATGAATAGACAGAATGACAGGACGAATACCGGTGGCCATCGCCTCAGAAATTTTGGTCTTAATGGCCCGATCGTAGGGGCGATAGAAGCGATTAATGCGGCGCTTTATTTCAGCGTCATCAACGCGGGCATTGCCCGGCACGACAGCACCATCCGACAAGCGCATAACCAGCGTCGGATCATCCTCACCCCGGTTCGGATCAATCAGCAGGCGCGAGAAATTGGTAAGAAGGGCGGGGGCGCCAAACACATCCGCCAAGCGGCGCGCCATTCCGGCAGCCCCGATGTCATAAGCGATATGCCGCGAAAGTTGATCCTCCGGCATGCCGAGCGCCCGATATTCCGGCGGAATTTCATTCGAGGCATGATCACACAGGATAATCACGCCGCTCGCAGGATCGCCCGCAATATCGGTTACGGGGTGCTCCGGGGCATCCTCAGGTGTCATCGCATAGGGAAAAAAAGACATGAGACATCACTCATCGCGCATTTTATTGCTTAAGCTTAGTGACGGATCACGATTCATACCATAGGAAACCGAGTGTTTTCCTCAAATGGCGTGATGCATGTCTGACCCTTCCAAACAATCCCTCAACCGCGCCATTGATCCCTTTGGCCTTGTCGCACTTTTGGGCGGCGCACTGGCGATGGGGGTATCGCCCATTTTTGTGCGGTTTGCGGCGGCAGACGGCGTGCCAGCCTTCGCCTCCGCATTTTGGCGCGTGGCCTTGGCGCTACCTGTCCTTTATGCGTGGGCCTTGGCGGAAGAACGCCAATCGGGTGCCGGACCAAAGCCATCGATGAACAAAGCCATCTTTTTGGCCGGCCTTTTGTTTTCCGGTGATTTGCTCTTCTGGCATTTGTCGATTTTGAACACGAGCGTGGCGAACGCGACATTTTTCGGAACAACGACACCGATCTGGGTCGTTTTGACGGCTTGGCTGATTTTTCGTCAAAAAATCCCGCGCGCCGTCCCTGTGGGAATTGCACTGTGCATCATCGGCGGGATCGCGCTGATCGGGCGTTCGATGGAACTCGACATTAACCATGTCAAAGGCGATATTTTTGGGCTGATCACAGCGGTATTTTTCAGCCTCTATTTTTTCGCCGTTCAATCGGCACGAAAAGCGTCCGGCGCGGCGCGGGCAACCTTCGGGCTTTCGCTTGTAACCGCACCTATTTTGGCCGCTGCCGCTCTTATCAATGGTGACACATTCTTACCGCATGGGGCATCGGGATATGCAGCGCTCATGGCGATGGCGCTTATCAGTCACGCGGGCGGACAAGGCCTTCTTGCGATTGCGCTTGGTCGGCTGCCAACGGTCCTCACATCCTTCGTTATTTTCATCGAAGCCATTGCCGCAGCCCTCATGGCTTGGCTTGTGTTGGGCGAAGACCTCGTTGCCCTGCAGCTCATGGGCGGGGCGCTCATTTTGGTCGGCATCTATGTCGCGCGACCGCAAGAAGCCGCTCAGAGGAGCGAGAATATCGATAAAAATTCACTCGAATCCGCGATTGAAAGGTGACAATCACTTTCTAGCGTGACAAGACGTATGACATGGTTCGAACCGTTTCGTTTTGGCTTCTGCCTGTTTGTGCTGTCGGCTTAGCCCTTTTTGGCAGTGAGCCGAGCTATGCCGATTTCCGGTTATGCAATCTGACCTCCAGCCGTGTCGGCGTGGCGATCGGGTACAAGACCAAGGAAAATTGGCGCAGCGAAGGCTGGTGGAACATCAAGCCGAGCGAATGCGAAACATTGATCAATGGCAGCCTATCTTCACGATATTATTATATTTATGCGCAAGATTATGATCGTGGCGGAGACTGGAGCGGAACATCTGTGATGTGCACGCAAGATCGCCAGTTTACCATCGATGGGGTTGAAGATTGTCTCGCAAGAGGATTTGATCGACAAAAATTTCAGGAAATCGATACCGGTGAGCAAAAGACGTGGACCGTTCAATTAACGGACCCAACCCGCCAGCCGGCAAAATAGCACCAGAGAAAGAAGAAGAAACATCATGAGACGTTTGCGCCGCGTAAAAATCATCGCGACCTTGGGCCCGGCTTCCACATCCGAAGAGATGATCCGGAAATTATTCATCGCGGGCGTCGATGTGTTTCGTATCAATATGAGCCACGCCTCGCATGATGGCATGCGCAATCAAGTCTCGATGATCCGTGCGGTTGAGCGCGATGTTGGCCGCCCCATCGGCATCATGGTTGACCTACAAGGCCCGAAGCTGCGGCTCGATACCTTCGCCGATGGCGGCGCGATGCTCGAAAAGGGCCAGAGTTTCGTACTCGATTCCGACAAGAAGCCGGGCGACGCCAAACGCGTACACCTTCCACATCCGGAAATTCTCTCGGCCCTTGAGCCGGGCCATGTCATCTTGATCGACGATGGCAAGGTGAAACTGCGCGTGACCGAATCCACCAAGACGCGCTCGGTAACGGTCGTCGAAGTACCGGGTAAGGTTTCAAACCGCAAAGGCGTGAGCCTGCCGGACACCATGATCCCCGTCGCCGCAATGACGGAAAAGGACCGCTCGGATCTTGAAGCATCCCTCGAAGTAGGCATTGACTGGATTGCCGTCTCCTTCGTGCAGCGCCCTGAAGACGTCGCCGACGTACGCAAGACGGCGCGGGGCCGCGCTTTGATTCTTTCGAAAATCGAAAAGCCGCAAGCCATCGCCCGCCTCGACGAGATCATCGAAATTTCTGACGCGCTGATGGTAGCGCGCGGTGACCTCGGCGTCGAAATGCCAATGGAAAAAGTTCCGGGCTTGCAAAAGCGCATTACCCGTATGGCACGCCGCCTCGGCAAGCCTGTGGTCGTTGCCACCCAAATGTTGGAATCGATGATCACCTCACCGGTGCCAACCCGCGCCGAAGTATCGGACGTTGCAACCGCTGTTTTTGATGGCGCCGATGCGATCATGCTGTCGGCAGAGTCCGCCGCCGGACAATTCCCCGTCGAAGCGGTCTCGACGATGAACCGCATTGCCGAAGAAGTCGAAAGCGATGCGCTTTATCGCTCGATCATCAACAACCAACGCGCTTTGGCCGAAGCCACGGGCGCTGACGCCATTGCCATGGCCGCGCGCGATGTCGCCGAAACGCTTGATCTGAAGGCGATTGTGGCATGGACATCCTCAGGTGCCACCGGGCTTCGCCTCTCGCGCGAACGGCCGGAAGCGCCGGTTCTGGCGCTGACGCCTAACGCAACAACCGCACGTCGTCTGGCAATTGCGTGGGGCATTCATGCGATTGAAACGGAAGACGCGACCGATGTCGATGATATGGTCGATCGCGCTTGCCGCATTGCCTCGCAAGAAGAATTTGCGAAATCGGCGCAACGCGTCATCGTCGTGGCAGGCGTCCCATTCGGCACGCCCGGTGCTACGAATATGATGCGTATTGCTTACGTTCCCTAAAGTATGGCGCGCAAAAGTGGGCACCGGTTTTGCGATAAAGCCATGCTCAATCAAAATGATCAGAGAGGTGAACCCTCAACTTCGGGACGAAGTTCTTCGACGGCTTTTCGGGCCGTCTCGAGTTGAGGGTAAATCGTCAGCACGCGTTCAAAGGCCTCGTAAGCGAGCTTTTTATTGCCCCGCTGCAGAAAAATGAGACCCATGCCGGAAATCGCGCCGTAATGGCGCGGTTCCCGTTTTAGCGTCTCCGCAATATCCGACATTGCCCGCGGATAATCATCCATCAAATAAAACAGCGTTGCGCGGCGGTTCCAAGCCTCTGCCCAATCAGGCGCTAGCACAATAAGACGGTCGAGAAGCTCAACCGAAAGCGGCGTGTCTTGATGCTCAAGCGCGGTATCGGCGCGCTCCATCAGAAGATCAGCCGTATCGCTCCCCGAATGCATCCAGATGCGCTTGATTTGGGTCGCAACCGCATCAGCGGCTGTACTATCGGGCGCCGATTTTAACTGGTTAAACAGGCCATCCAACCGCTCTTTATCGGTCTCAGCCCATGCCGCCGTCACCATTAATCCAAAGGCCGCCACGATAAGGATAGAGAGGCGGTTCATGATCGCTGGCCTTTTATGACAAGGTTCCGATGGAAGCAGCATCTTGAGCGCTATCACGCTCGCTCAAGGATGCAATTGGCACACCGCGTCGCGCCGCCTTCTGCCGAGGCCCAAAGCGTTCTTCCGAGGGGGTGCGATTAAAATGCTCACTATAGCATTTCGAGAAATGCGAGGCGGAAACAAAGCCGCAGGCCAAAGCCACCGACAGGATCGGCATGCTCGTTTGCAACAAAAGATGCCGTGCGCGCGCCAATCTTAGACCCAAATAATAACGCGTTGGTGCTTGGCCGATATATTTTTGGAATAGGCGTTCAAGCTGACGGGCCGAGAAGCCGACATGCTCGGCCAATTCGCCACACGAAAGCGGCTCCTCGATATTTTGTTCCATCGTTGCAACCACTGCCAAGACTCGTTGATTGGCAACACCAAGCCGCGCGCGAAGTTCCATCCGCTGACGCTCATTCGCATTGCGCATGCGGTGATGGATCAACTCGTCCGTAACAGAGGCTGCCACTTCCTGCCCGCAACGCGCATTGATCATCGACAGCATCATGTCGATGGCGGCCGTTCCACCAGCGCAGGTAAAGCGGTTACGATCAATCTCATAAAGCTCGTCGGTTACGTCGAGATGAGGAAATTCTTCGCGCAAGGATTCATGGTTTTCCCAGTGAATTGTGCAGCGGAAACCATCGAGCAGACCGGCCTTTGCAAGCACATACGAACCCGTGCAAACCGAGCCAATCGAAACGCCATAAAACGCCAAACGGCGCAGTTTAGCGATGAGCAAAGAATGATCTTGGCGTTGGATATCAACGCCACCGCACACCACGACATTCGGCATCGGGCCGATATCCGCGATGCTTCCATCAGCCTCTAACCGAATGCCATTCGAGGCCTGCACGGCGGCGCCATCAATCGTATAGATTTTCCAGTCATAAAGCTGCTGATGCGACACGCGATTGGCAAGGCGTAAGGGTTCAATCAGTGAAGTAAACGCAATCATCGAAAAATCAGGGACGAGAACCAGACCAAGCGTCTGGGTCACCGACGTGGATTGTTGCACTTTATCGCCAGACTGCGTCATGTCCGCCGCTCCCTCACTTATTCTTGTGTCGGATTTAGGCAAATTTAAGCGGCTTTTGCAAATGATATCTTTAATACGACGTTTGTGTCGTATTTTTAAGCGGATGGCACCGTCCAGTAGTCATAGGTGTAAAGCGGTTCAAAGCCCAACTGTTCATAAAGGGTTCGCGCTGGAACATTGCCACTTTCGACCTGCAGATAGGCCTGCGATGCCCCTTGCCGCCGTCCCCAGTCCAAAAGCGACGTGACAATCGCGTGGCCAAACCCCTTTCGACGGGCTGATACGAGTGTGGCGATTTGAAAAATACCAAGCAAACCTTCCGTCATTGCAGCCCGTCCAACCGCGCAAGGCACACCCTCATCAAGGGCAACGGCAAAGCCCTGCGGGATTGTCACGGATAAGAGACTTGCTTGGATGCCCTCTTGTTCTTTTTCGCTATAGTGATGTGTGCTCACATAGGTATCGAGCCAAAGATCCGACAAATGCTCATCGAAGCGAATGCGCGGATCGAGAGAATAGGCCGTGCCCAAATCCAGAACCTCAACGGTCGTTTCGCCGCCGCCGGATAGTCCGAGCGAACGCAGGTGATCGATTGGCTCTCCGCCCGCCAGCGGATGAAGCCTGACATGGCAAGGCACACCTCGCTCAAGGCAAACGCCTTGCGCAGCCTGAAGCACGTCCGAAAACGGAGTAGAGTCGGGCGCGATCGCATTGAGCGAATTGGTCCGCCGCGATGATAAATCAGGCGAAAGCCGCAATTCCCAACCGGATATCGGCGTTGATGATTGGGCAGGCCAAGCGTTCGCGCTATGCCCTTCAATTTTTCGTATACGCTCTAAAAAGTCGCTCATTGCCCACTCGCTCGAGGCGTCGGCCGCCAATCGGGCTTGGCCATCTCAAATCCGGAAAATTCAAAAGCGGGTGCAACGGTGCAGCCGACCAAGGTCCACGCCCCCAAGCTGACCGCCGTTTGCCAAACACCGCTTGGAACCACCAAATGGGGCCGCTGCCCGGCCGCCAAATCGGAACCGAGATGATGCGCCGACGCATCGTGGCCATTCTCCGATAGGGTCAAGACCAAGGGAGCGCCTGCATAAAAATGAAAGATTTCGGTCGCATCGACCCGATGCCAATCCGAAACTTCGCCAACGCCCAAAAGATAATAAATATGGCTCGACGCCGCGCGCCCACCCTCGACCGTTCGGCTATCCCGAAAGGTCTCGCGATAATGCCCGCCTTCGGGATGAGGCTGCAAATCCAAGAGACGGATGACGCTCTGCGCATCCATGGATGAGGGAATATGATGCACGTTAAAGCCTCACCCTTTATTTTTGGCTTCGCGTAATGCGGCGAAAACCTCAATAGCAGGGCGGCCTGCCAAGCCGATGGCTTGGGCTAAAGCGGGCTCATCCGCGCGCAAGAAGGGATTGGTGGCTTTCTCAACGCCTATTCTAGATGGAATTGTAAATTCCCCTTTAGCGCGGAGCGCTTCAACCTCAGTTATCCGCCTGTGAAGCGCTTCATTTCCGGCGTCATAGCGCACCGCAAACCGCGCATTCGACAGCGTATATTCATGGCCGCAATATAAAAGCGTATCATCCGGTAAACGCGCCAATTTGGATAAGGATGCCCACATTTGCTGAGGCGTGCCTTCAAACAAACGCCCGCAACCCAGCGAGAAAAGCGTATCGCCTGCAAAAAGTACCTTCGCCGCCTCACAATAATAAGCAATATGTCCGCTGGTATGGCCCGGGGTTTCGATAATCGTAAAATCGGTCTCGCCCAATTGCACGCGATCCCCCTCGCGAACGGCCACGTCAATGTCGGGAATCCGGTGGACATCGGCAGCGGGGGCCACGACTCGAGCGCCAAAGCGTTTTTTCAAAGGCTGCAAGGCAGCAATATGGTCGCTGTGATGATGGGTGATGAAAAGATCCGTCAATGCCCAGCCGGTTTCCTTTAACGCCGCAAGGATTGGCGCTTCATCGCCCGCATCGATCGAGGCCGTTTTCCCCGTGGCGTCATCGTGGATGAGCACGCCGAGATTATCGGAGCCGATGGCAAATTGATGGATAGAGAGGGGCATAGGTTTTCCTTTTCATCGCGCATCCTTATATTGTCTCCTGAACCGGCGAAAAGGAAGCGTTATGGCGCTCGATGTGATCGATATTCGAAGCTTTTATGCCGGCCCGCTTGGTCGCGTGACGAAACAGATCATCTCGGATCATATTCGACATCGTTGGAACAAAACACAATCCTTGGCTGTTTTGGGCCTAGGCTATGCCACACCCTATCTCGACCCCTTTATCGGTGAGGCCGAACGGGTGATTTCGGTGATGCCCGCACGCCAAGGCGTGGTGAATTGGCCAGCCGACCGGCCATCGGCAACGGTGTTGGCGTCATCCGATGCGCTGCCCTTCCCGAACGCTTCGATTGATCGGGTCTTGGTCATTCATGGGCTGGAGACGCAGGATAATCCACAAGACATGTTGAGCGAACTTTGGCGCATTTTGACGCCGGGCGGCCAATTGATGATAGTAACGCCGAATCGACGGGGCCTTTGGGCGCGCGTCGATAAAACGCCCTTCGGCCACGGGCAGCCTTTTTCCCGCCGCCAGCTTACTGATTTATTGCGCGAAGCCCTGTTTTCGCCCGCTCATTGGTCAGAGGCGCTGCATTTTCCACCCTTTAAAGGCAGTATGCTGGCAAAAACCGCCGTCGCATGGGAAAAACTGGGCAATGCCTTGGCCCTACCTTTTGCCGGTGTGCATGTTGTGGAGGCTACTAAGCTGCTTTATCGGCCCGTTTTGGTGAGTGCGACACAACGGGCGAGATCCAGCCTTTCCCCCATCCTTGTGCCTGCCGCAAGCCCACGGCTTGACGAAAGCCCGCTCTAACGTCAGAACTCAGCGCCCATCCTAGGGCGGAAACCCTACTCCATCTGGGCCAGAGGCTTATATTATGCGCTCCTATCTCGATTTTGAAAAATCCGTCGCCGAAATCGACGCCAAAGCCGACGAGTTGAGCGCCATTCTCGCAGCCGGAGGCTCGCCCGCCATTGCGGAAGAAATCAGCCGGATCGAGGCAAAAGCCAAGGCAACGCTGAAAGAGCTCTATGCGTCGCTGACCCCTTGGCAAAAAGCGATGGTCGCCCGTCACCCAATGCGCCCTCATTTTCGGGATTATATTACAGGTCTGATCACCGACTTTTTGCCCTTGGCCGGCGATCGCGCCTTTGGTGAAGATGAGGCAATCGTTGCGGGCATTGGCCAGTTTCGCGGTACATCCGTTGCTGTTATTGGCCAAGAAAAGGGCTGGGATACTGAAAGCCGTATCCGCCACAATTTCGGCATGGCGATGCCCGAGGGCTACCGTAAAGCGGTGCGCGTGATGGAATTGGCGGACCGTTTCAACCTCCCCGTGATTTCGATCGTCGACACCGCCGGTGCCTATCCGGGTATTGGCGCGGAAGAGCGCGGTCAGGCCGAAGCCATCGCCCGCTCGACCGAAGCCTGTCTGGCGCTTGGCGTTCCGAATATTTCCGTGGTCATCGGCGAGGGCGGCTCGGGCGGCGCGGTGGCTATTGCGAGCACCAATACGGTGCTGATGCTCGAACATTCAATTTATACCGTGGCCTCGCCTGAGGCATCGGCCTCGATTCTGTGGCGCGATTCATCGAAAGCCCAAGAAGCGGCAACAACGATGAAAATCACGGCGCAGGACTTGCTGAAATTTGGCATTATCGACGGCATTATCCCCGAGCCCGTCGGCGGCGCGCATCGCGATCACGATACGACGCTTGCTTCCGTTGGCGAACAGATTGAAAAATCGCTCCGCGCGCTATCAAACCTTACCCCCGGCCAATTGCGGGATAAGCGGGCCGAGAAATTTCTGGCCATTGGGCGGAAACTTTAACACAAGCGAGGCCAAGCTAGCGCTCTCGATTTTCTGAAAAAATCAGGGTATTAAGAACCAGTAAACTACGTGGGCGTAGGGTTGCCTTCGTTGATTCGTTGCCGAAGCCTGCTTAGAGACGACCCATGGCCCTGCCGATTTTGAACCGCGCCCTGATTTTATCCGCTCTTTTGATACTGGGTGCCTGCAGTTCATCCAATAACCGCACCTCCTACACCAATGCGCGCGCAGTGACGCCTATTCCTGCAGCAACACTTGCGGCTATGGATCATATCGGCTCCAATCGGGATGCGCCTATTCTGATCCGGGCCTATAAAAAAGAATCCGAGATTGAAATCTGGAAGCTGACCTCATCGGGCAAATATGCCCTGATGAAGTCCTATCCGGTGTGCCGTTGGTCGGGTCAGCTCGGCCCAAAAACGCGTGAAGGCGACCGGCAAGTGCCGGAAGGTTTCTACACGGTAACGCCCGCGCAGATGAACCCCAATTCCGCCCTCTGGCTTGCCTTCAATGTAGGCTATCCGAATGCGATGGAAAAATCGCTCGGCCGCACGGGTGGTGACATTATGGTGCACGGCACCTGTTCGTCACGCGGTTGCTTTGCGATGACGAATGAGCAGATCGAAGAAATCTATGCTGTCATGCGCGAGGCCTTTGCCGGGGGACAAAAGTCGGTGCAATTCCAATCCTATCCGTTTCGTATGACGGCTGAGAATTTGGTTAAATTCCGCAATGATGAAAATATGCCGTTCTGGAAAAACCTCAAAGAAGGCAGCGACCGTTTCGAAGTAACAAAAACCGAACCTGCCGTCGGCTATTGCGGCGCGCGTTACACCTTTGGTGCAACCGAGGCGCCAGGCTGCGGACAGACCGCTGCTACCGATCCAGCGGCAGCTGAAATTGCTGCGAAGACGGCGGCTGATAATGCGAAAATGGCGTCCTTGATTGCGGCCGGCGCGACCACGGTTCGCATCTCCTATTCAGACGGCGATCAAAACCCATTTTTCCGTACGCCTGAAAAACAAAAGCTCCTCGAAAAATGGGCTGCCGCTGGCGAGTTAAGCCGTCCGGATGCGTTGTCAGCGGTTGAAGAAACCGAGTTTGATCACCAAGGTAACCCACTACCGCGCCGATCGGCACCGATAGCGTCCGCCTATGTGCCGGTAACCTCCTCTACCGAGACCGCACAAGACGATGGTTTCTTCAAGAAATTGTTTAATTCGCCGCCGGAAACATCAGCGGATCCAATCCTCATAGGTACACCGAGCAATGTGCCGCTACCGCCCCGTCGCGGATAAAAACAAACTCCAACTCGAAGCGTTGTAATACCATCTATTGGCACCAGCATTTTTGTTCTGCGTATCGCTGCCTTGTCACCCTGATCAATCAATCAGACCAAGAAATGATACAGCCTAAGCGGAACAGAAATGAAGTACTCAAACATCGTCCAACCATCCGACTATGGGTCGATCATCGTAAGCAAAAATGATACAAGCATTGGCAAAGCCATTGCCCAAAATGGCTATTGGTCGCAAGACGATATTCAGTTCATTGGTAAAATCATTGAGCTCAAACTAAAAAGCAAAGAGCGTGTTATTTTTTATGATGTCGGCGCTAATATCGGCACGCATACGCTGGCTTTAGGTACGATTTTTAGAAATCGAATAAAGATCCGCTCTTTTGAAGCTCAGCGCCCTATTTATTACATGCTCTGCGGCACAGTCGCCATCAACAATCTCTCCTACGTCATTTGTCATCACAACGCGGTAAGCGATGTCAACGGCGAGCCACTCGACATTGTGTTACCCAATTATTCCGTCAATAATAATTTTGGTGCGCTTGAATTAAGACCGCCAAAACATTCTGACAATCAGCATATGCAATTCGGTGAATCCGAGAAAATAACGACGGTAACAATTGATCACTTTGGCGAGGCCGTCGATGTCATCAAATTCGATATTGAAGGCATGGAGGACGCCGCCATCCGCGGTGCTACCCGTACAATATTGCAACATCGGCCCGTCTGTCTCATTGAAATGCACAAAACCGACGCGCCTTTTATCTTGGATTTTTTTAAAACGAAAAACTATTCAGGCTGGATGAAAGCAGAAAATCTCATCGCGTTGCCGACAGAAATGAATATCGTCATTCAGGGCTTAACGAAGGTCTTTTGAGGCCAAGATACACAATGGGCTGCACAACTAACGCTCACGGTCTGATAAACTCTTTGATGCTCGCATCTCTACTTAGCTCTGCAATATCATCATCTGTTGGCAGTTGTGGCCGATCACGCTCATCACTGACAAGGCATAAAAAACCAAGCGGTGCGTCCATAGCCGCACGAAATTGATGCCACGATAATGGCGGCACATGAATGAGGTCATGCTCGGCAAGATCGTGAATGTGATGATCGACAAGGCATTGTCCCCTGCCCCGCAAAATCAGGACATTATGCACGTGCTCATGCCGTTCAAGCGTTGAGTGGCCACCGGGTTCGACTTCGAAATAACGCCACTGACAAGGAAGGGCTTCGACGCCTTCAAAAAGTATTTGCCGCGTCACGCCTTTATAAGGACCGCCCTCTTTATAGGCCAACACAGCGACATCGTCCCAACCAAAATTTTTAAAATGTCGAACGAGTTTCATTGAACCTGATTCCTCTTGGATTTAACAGCATGTTCAAGTGCGGAAACAAAGGCTCGCGCGCTTACTTCAGGATCCGACGAATACCGCAGTAAAGCGCCACCAATGAGCAGGGCCGTGTCATGACCATAGGCATCAACCATGGCATTGATCTTTTCAATTGTCATGCCGCCGGCTGGGGATGGAAAAGCTGGTTTCAAACCCTTCATCGAGCCACGCAATGCCTCTGCTAAATCCTGACATTCCGCCTCGGTAAACGTAAACCGACCACCATAATTCGGGAAGACCGAAATATCCGCGCCAAATAATCGGAACAAAGTGCCAAGCAGGATCGCCGGTGTCATACCGTGACGGGGATCATGAAAATGCGTCCCGGTAAAGGTCGGATGAGTCATGACGGCCAAATCATATTTCCGGGCGAGATAAAAACCCGTATCCGGACCAATCAATAAAGGCGCAATAAGCACGCCGAAACAGCCTTGCGCTTTAGCAAAGGCAGCTTGTTTTTCGATGCCATCAAACCGCCCTGCGAGCATGGGATAATAATGCGTAATCCTGCCCGTTTTCGCGTTGGCGTCACGAATAGCATCTTGAATGCGCGATACGCGTTCTTCAAATGGATGAAAATGCTGATCGATAAGTCCGTGATCATCCTTGATGACATCGAGACCACCCAGCGCATACCCACCACAAAGCCGAGCCAGCTCCTTCGCCGAAAGACCCAATGGTTTGATCGCCGTTGTAGCAAGCGGGCGACCATAAACATTGAGCGCTTTACGCAGACCATCAACCCCAAACCGCGGACCGCCAAAGCTCGCGATTTGCTGATCCGTAAATTGAATATCGATAATCTTAATGCCGCGGCGTATCGAAATATTGCCAAACAGAACATTCAGAAGATTGGGGATCTCATTGTTGGCAATATCGGCACGATAGCTTATCCGAACATCGTAATCGCTCGGCTGGCCCGGACGCTCGTCAATGCTTTCGACAATGCCGACAATACCCTGTTCCCAATGCGATGCAGGGACGGCATCCTCTGGGATTTCAACCGTCTCCTCGAGGCATATGTCTTTCGCATGCGCCTCAATGGATCGTGCATCATCCGGGGTCACCCGATAGGTAACGACAAACCGTTCAGCTGCCATGAAACATCCGCCACAAACCCAATGTGGTCTTAGTTCAGCCGAGTGCCCTTAACGCGTCAAGCGTAATCGTGACGACGCACCACGATTACGCTAAAATTCCATGGCAGTGTTTGTACTGTATCTCTAGTAAAAAAGTATATATATATCAGGTACTTAAGCATTGTGCTCGCACATGCCAACGGCTAGCCTGTTGTGCCCGTGTGAGTAATACATCGTCGATTATCTAACGATGCCAACAGCTTGTAAACATGCCTATACACTGAATGAGTGTATGAAAACACGCGAGGTTGGACTCGCGTGTTTTCGCTTCAAGCTGCTACCCGCTTTATTGGGCGTCCACTCTTCGATACCGCTTCTATCGCAGCATCTAAGGTGCCTTCGCTCACCGCTAAGATGACAGCATCAAGCACGGCAACGAGATTATCCTTAGCGCCCACCGCGATAGCTGCCTTACCCTTATCAAGCTCCAACAGCTTATTCCCATAGCGCACAACCATATAAATGCTGCCGCTGCCATCAGCGCGCCACCATCGCTTGACACGCTTAGCGTGCTCAACCAACTGCTTGCTGCCATCTGCTTGCTTGGCCCAGCGCTGTCGCCGCACCACATAATTCTCATCGCGTGCTAACTCGCGCTGCTGCTCTAGCTGAGCCAACAGCTTGTTGCGGCGTGATTGCTTGGGATCATTAGCTGCGTGTTTTGGAACCGCAACCAAGTTCAGTGCTTTAAGTGCGCTCATGTGTGCCTCCTCTGTGCGTGTTGCGCAAGCGCGAACATGCTGTCAGCGGCAGCGCATTCCTACCTGAAAATCATTGGATACATGAGAAAAAAGTGGCTGTTTATAGCAATTTATTGGGGCAGTGCGCATCAGCCACGAGTGCGAGATTTAGCATAAGCGCTATATCAATATAGTGCGTTAAGAGCAGCCAAAGAGCAACCGCAGAGATGGCATAAAAGCGGTTGCTCAAGCTGAAAAAAGAGCAACAATAGCGATATAGCTACTGAAGCTAATATGGGTAATCGTGGCAGATGGCACGGCGGTGAATAGCTGCGGAATAAAGCGCAGCAGCGTGCGCTTGTTAGCTCCGCATGCTGAGTAGCGGCACACAGCCGAGATAGCATTGTAGCGGCGCCTAATAGCTGCGCAGGGCGTCAATCTGCTGCTGCGCCAACTGAAGTTGTAAGCGTGCGGCGCGCTTGGCTAGTTCCAACTGCTGCTTGCGTATCTGCCACAGCTGCTGCCGCAGTGCGCTGTGCCGTTCTGTTAACATCTCAATCTGCGCCTTAAGCTGCTGCCGCGCTGGTGCCCTCATCAGCTGTTGCGTGCCTTGCTCAGCCGCTGCTGCGCCTTGTTGTTGCGCAGCTGTGCTTGCTGCGCTGACACCTGCGCCTTCTTTATCTTCAGCTGCTTCTGCTGCTGCTTGAGCGCATCTGCCTTTTGCTTGTCTGCTTGTGCCGTGGGATTGGTTATCTCAGATATGGTCATCTCAGTGCCTCGCCCCTTCTGCCAATATCTGCTCCAAGCAGCGATTGGCTAGCACGCGCAGCTGCTTGTGCTTATTGGGCGTGGGCATGGCGCGCATGGCGCTGACACTGTCTGCCGTGCGCAGCAAGCGCACAGCGCAAGTGGCTAGCACTGTAGGGCTGGGATTGCGCTGCTTGGCACGTAATCCGCGCAGATAGCTGCGTTCTCTGCCCAACCACTTGGTGCTGAACTCGTCACTGCTGCTGACAGCACCAATGCCGCGCAGTTCCTCAAAAACAGTCTCAATCATAGTGCCTCCAATTTAGGTTCAGTTCGCCGCGCCGCGTATAAATACCGCAGCCGTGTGCGTTCACCGCACTCGTATTTATTGAGCAATGAAGGGTAGGAGATATGGATTTAACGCGAACTAGGGAGAAGCTGCTGACGGAAAACGATTGGCAGCTGCGTTGGAAACTCACGACGATAAAAAGTCTAAAAACACGTCAGAAGGTGGCATGGGACAATTGGCTATACACCACAGGCTATGATTGGCGCGTAGCCTGTTGTTGGCATGTACCGCAGAGCATGCGCAATGAGCAGAGTGGGCACAGCAAGGAATGGTTGGCGCGTCAGCTAAGTGCTTACTTTAATACCTTAGATAAGCGGATTTACCAGAAAATCCCTGTCAGCAAGCGCCCACGACTTCCACGCTTTATCGTGCTTGAGCGCAGCGCAGGGGTGGGTTGGCATGCGCATGGGTTGATGGAAAACCCACCGCATCTCAGCAGACACGAGCTAACGGCACTGCTAGCGGATACGTGGGAAAACCGCGTTGGTAGATATTGCGATGGCATCTTCGATCAGCATCTGTTTTGGTGTGAGGAGCGCGACAGAGAGTATGCCAAATACTCGATAAAAAGCGCAATAGAATTAGAAGGTTACAATGTGGATGGCGTGAACGGCTACATTGACCTTAGAAACACATATGTTGCGGCACGCGTGCCGCAACAGGTGATGACGACACCACTCGCAGCTGTCGCTTAGCCACGCGGTGACTGAAATGCTGCTTGCGGGGCCAACGGAGGTTGGCGCTGTAGGCGAAGCATTGGCTAAATGACCGCTCATACAACGATAAACAATCTCCCTCACATGCGGTGATAAACAAACAGACTTCAAAGACACTTGGGAGAAAAAGGCTGGCGCAGGCGCACGAGCACGGCAGTGCGAAGGTGGCAAGCTAGTAGCACGCGCCGCAAGCGCGGGCTCAGGCAGGTTCATTTGTTGATGGCATAGCAACTTTCTTCCGCTTTCCCTTTTCCCGTTGGTGGGTATCATCATTGGGAAACGAGCCAAGCAACGCATTTATCATCAGTTCTTTAGCTTGGGCTAATTCAGACACCGCTCGCTTTTTCAGGCGTCTCTGGCGTCTCGCATAATCATTGTCATTACCAACACCTGCTTTGAGTGTTCCACTCTGCTTATTAAGGCGTTCAGATACTCCAAGCGTATCACAAACAAGCCTATATAGCTTGACGGGTGACATATTAGGCATCATTTCAAGCTCAATTTTGCGAGACACCTTCCAAAGTTCCAGCGCAAACTGAAAATCGATATCGTCATATCTACGACGAGGATGAAGCGGCACATCAGCTGAGCTGTATTTGTGTCTGCGTAAGTTATCGCGGGGATGATAGACGTCCAAAAACATATTGAATTGGATTTCAAGCAAGCGTCTGCTGACTTTAAGTGGGACTATGATTAGCGCCGTCTCATCGTCGAGTTCCCTGCCATCTATTGGCGACTTAGGGTGATGGACTTCTATGAGGGGCAGACTGGCGTTGTCTTCCTTAAATATATTCTTCCCAGTCTTATCCCACCACCAATCAAAATCGTCGCCTAAATCGCCAAATAGGGCGCGGATTCTTGCCGCATCTTCCGCTTTATCTCGTAAATTCTCGCTAATTTCGTTGCCAACGCCCAAATCGTCGCCAGCTTTCATAAATTGCCACCACCAATAATAGGGCGTTTGGCTGGGTTCGGCGTTGCTGAAATTAGAACCAGGTATCTGCCGCCATATCTCCTTTATTATATCGTGGGGGAAGGCTTCATTCATTTTCAGGCGGAATTGCTCTGGTTTGCTCAGCCCTAAAAGCAGCGCAGCTGGCTTCTTTTTCCTACCCATAGCGATACTCCAACAAGCAATAAGGTAGCATAAAACAAAAAAACTACCCCGCGAAAATCCCATTCTCGCGGCGGTCCTGAATAATCAAGCCAATACCGCCTATTTCCCTTGTTCGCTTGGCAATCCGCCAACGCAAACACAGGAAATCACACTATGAACCGTACTCAATTGGCTGAAAAGCTGGCCAACCTCCGTGCCGCCGCCACCCAAACGCACCAACTGAACGAAGGGGCTCGCGTTTCCCTCTACCGCACGCTGGCTGCGACATATCTGCTCTGGCGTGATTTCTCTCAGGATCCCGAATATCTCGAGGAGCAATATCGCGCCTCACACATTGATTACGTGTATCGCGACAGCAACGAAATCCAGTTCCGCCCGTTCTTGCGCCTTACCTTCCAATATGAAACCGTTGATGGCTACATCAACAACAAACTCACCCAGTGGCAGCATGTGCTGCGCCGTCTTGACGCACATTACTGCGAAAACCAGTCGCAGATGGCTAGCAACCCTGTTGGGCATCTCGTTGCCTTTATTGAAGATTGCGGCGGGCTCACGAATATGGCTGCCAACGGCGGCAAGGGAGTCAGCGAGACTGAAGTCGCTGAACGGGTTAAGCCCTCGCTCGCTCGTGCTATCGTCGAGCGCCAAATCTCTGCGGACGCAATCGCAAAACGCCGCATGGAAATGTTGAAAGACAGCAAGCACCTACCATGCTTTGCTTCTGTCGCCGCTGATGCCTCAGTTCGTGCTAACGCCGATGGATTTGTGGCTGTGTTTGCCAAGCGTGCCGCAGACGGCAGCCTCATGCTGATTGGTTCAACAGCTGACAGCGCCGCAATCAACATGGTTGCCGCCCATGCTCTGAAGAACACCTCAAGCCTCGTTAGCAAGAGCCTGCGTGTTTTGGGCGAAGTCATTGGCATCCAGCGCTTCCCAGAGATTGGTAAACCCAATGGTACGGCGCAGCAGCGCGAGATGCGCGATAAGGTTCTCTATGACCAGATTGGCACTGTGAAGGTTGAAGGCTCTTCCAAAAAGCAAGCTCGCCTCAGTGCTCGTCGCCTCCTCGTGCGCGGAAACACGGGCGAAATCGTCCTCAGCTCCATGCGGGTTGAACGCGCCGTCACCATCATCTGCGAGCCAGCAATCAAGCTTGTTGGCAAGCAGCACAATGTCTATCTGAAGACGAACGAGCGCGGCTTCATCGAGAATGCGCAAGCGCTTGGCGAGTTTGACTTGCTCCGTGCTGAGCCGCACGACAAGCTCGCTTCTGCCGACGGTGAGCTGTTCACGCATACACTCGCAGTTCGCAACGTCGCGACTGACAAGTCTAACACGCTCCACTTCTATGCTCTGGGGCGTGAGCAGGATGACGCGACGAATAACTGGCAGGGCGGCTTCAACAAGCGCCTGTATAAGCCAACATGGAAAGCCGTCGTTGGTTCAGACTGGTTTCAACAGCTCCGCACATCGTGGTTGGACGAGTGGCAATCAACGCTTGGGCGCAACAAGCAGCTCAAGCGCGAAAACAACCGCGCTTTTGGTATCCGCGTTAATGCCAAGTCTTTGACGGTTCGCTTCAACGACGATGGCTCAGGCAAGGCACCGTCGCGTTCTTTCCCTGTGTCACCTTCGTTTGTTGCTGGTGACACTCGCTATGCCTGTTCAGCGCGGGCAAAAGACATCGCGCCAGTTCTTTATAACATCGCAGACATGCCTGTCACAGGTGACATTGAATTGAGCGGCAACAGCGATGCTGTCGTCATCACGTTTGCGACAGCTATGGGACGGTTCACTGTTGCTGTCCCAACCATCCACTCAACAGAAGACGGCAACATTGCCACGCAACTTTTCCACAAGGAGGGCTAAACTATGGACTCTATCAATCTCGCCGCACGCGCAAGCAGCTTCGCAACCTATCTGCCAAGCGTTCAACCACATTCCGCAAAGCGGATTGCCAACGATAACGGCATCACCCGCGATGGTGGATTACCTGCCAGTCTCAAAGCGACTGATTTCAACTATCTCGATAGCTCTAATCGCTTTTGGAGCTACCCGAATTGCCTCGCTACGGCGGGGCACTTCAAAGACATGACTTCAGATAACATGATTACGAGCCGCAATCCTGTCCAGTCTTTCGTATTGGGAGATTCGGGTGGATTTCAGATTGGGCACGGCACCTTGCCTGAAGTCAGCGGCTGGCTTCAACATGCTAACGACGTTGGAGAAATCATCCGTCGTTGGCGTAGCAGCGACGCGAAGAAGAAAATCCTGCGCTTTCTGGAGCTCAAATGCTCGATGGGGCTGTCTATTGACGTGCCCTTGTGGGCACAGGGGCTTAAGCACAGCCCTTTCCGCGAGCTTAGCGTTGAACAGCTGACGGAACTGAGCGTGGAAAACCTCCGCTTCATCACTGAAAATCGCGGACGTTACGGCGATTGTGACATGCTCTCAGTGTTACAGGGCGAGACGGAACCAGATGAAGACGCATGGTTTGAAGCTGTTCGCCACTATCCATTGGAAGGGTGGAGCCTCGCAGGGCATGTGGGGCAGATGGGAGGCATCTATCGCGTGCTGCGGCGCATGTTGCTGCTTCGCGATGCCAAGCTGCTTGAAGCACCGCACAACACCGTCCACATCTTGCGCTTGAGCCGTGTGCGTTGGGCTCCTGTTGTCACAGCCATACAAAATGCTGTCCGCAAGCATGTTGGCAATCAGCAATTTAAGATGACGATGGATTCGAGCAGCCCCTACAAGATTGGTGGCGTTGTTGCCAAATATGCGGCGCTGAACGAATTTGGGCGGGATATCAAGACTTGGGCTATCAAGCATTTCGATGTTCCAACTGGTTGGGCTGTTGCGAACGCTAAGCGTCCTATTCCGCTCAATCAGCACCATCTTGACTATCTCCCAGCTCCTATGGATAGCCCAATTGCGAGCCTGCTCACTGCGCAAGACATCAACCCAAAGGCGGGTGATTTCGCCGTGCGTACGCTTGATACGTTCGCAGACGAGGTTATCATCAACCACAACGTCTTCACCTACGTGATGGCTACGATTAAGGCGAATGAAGCAGTTCGTGATGGCAATGCGCCCCAAGCTATGATGGACGCATGCGGAATGATTGATGAAATGTTTGCGATTGACGACTGGCGCTCAGCTTTGAAAAAAGCAGCACCCGCGCTTGCCGCTGTCGTTGGTGACAGCCAGCCAGATTTGGGAGACGATAGGGTACACTGAATAAGTGTACCCTCCCCCAAAAGGCCAGCATTTCAAATACCTAATAGAATACGGAATATATGAGGTATCCGCTAAGCCACTGAGGTTATTAGCGGATTTCTCATAACAAAATCTGGTAGGAAAACAAAACCTTTGAAAATACGCTCTAACTTGTGGAAACATGAGGAAACGGGGCAATAAATGAAGCAGGCTAAGACGCTAAACGAGCGCGAGCTAAAAATAGTGCTAGCGCACTGCGGAACACGCAGACACGGAGCCCGCGACAGAGCAATCGTGCTTGTAAGCTTCTACGCAGGCTTGCGGGCTAAGGAGATTGCCGCGCTATCAATTGGCAACGTGCTGGCTGAAAATGGCGAAATACGGGAAGAATGCGTGCTTACCCCCAGCCAAACCAAAGGGCGGAAAGCACGCCGCATATTTTTCAGCACCAAGCTGCGCAAGGAACTAGCTGGCTATTTGAGCAAAATTGACACAGAAAATGCCATAAATCCGCTGTTTGAGACACAAAAAGTTACTCGCTTTTCAGCCAACACGATGTGTCAGCTATTTTTGGACATCTATTGTCAGTGCGGAATCGATGGCGCGAGCAGCCACAGCGGACGGCGCAGCTTCATCACTAACTTGGCTAGCAAGGGTGTCAGCGTCAGGGTGCTTGCTGAACTAGCTTCCCACGCCAATTTGGCTACCACCCAACGATACATTGACGTGAACGATAACCAAATGAGGCAGGCGATTGAGTTGTCGTAAAATTTCTAACAGAAATTCTACAGTTCCCTCAAAAGTATCGCTCTAATAAATTCTGAGACGTTCTTAGTCCTTAACGCCAGACGATCAAATTCAATTTGCGTCACATAGATGGTTATTGGAAGCCCTTTACTTGTTGGAAATGCCCAACCGCAAGTTACACAGGTATCATTACATCCTTCACACATACGGCGTTTAGCAACATTACACTCGTTACAAATTGCTTGCCAATTCTCTACTGAATTACTACCTCCCCTTTTGAGGGGTATCTTATGGTCAGCTTGGATACCTCTGACACCAGCCTTCGCCTGTCGTCCGCAAACAGAACACGTAAAGCTGCTTTGCTGAAACAATTCGTCTTTCTGTTTAGCTGAGAGATAACCACGCGTATTTCCCGTCAATATAGTCTCTGACTTTAATCTATATTGATGCTCTCCATCGATAGGAAGCGTCTCTACATCGCAGCCATTTTCATCTCTTAACTCACGCAAGCGACGGTTGCGTCCGTAAAGTGCTGTAAATTCTGAGGTGGGCAGCCACCACTTCGGCTCGGTAAAAGACGGTTCTGAGACGTTTTTCACCGAAGGAGCGAAGCGATGGCTGGATATGATGTTAACGTCGGCAAGGATCTCTTGCCAGGAC
>CANGPL010000034.1 GCA_947455725.1 Hyphomicrobiales bacterium
ATCTCATCCCACACTAAGAATGAGATAAGGTGAGAGATCATGAATTGCAAGGAGATAAAAAATCGAATAATTTCAATAATTAAACATATAAATTGAGAAGGAGTAAGATTATAGGAAACTGCAAAATGTCGGACACCCTCTCCGCCACCCTACGCCTTCGGCTTCGGGTGGCAGGCCACCCGGTGCCGAAGCGTAGGGTGTCGCGCCGGAGCCTCGGCGAAGGCGGACGGAAGACGGTCCGCCGACAATCTCGCTTCAAATCAATTTGACACAGTTTGCGTTCTGACTCATGACTAGAACGTCAGCATTCGAGGCCAGCTGTGAGCTCGTCTCCTTTGCACCGGTCGAGCGGTTCCGGTGCAAGAGCTGAATTCTAACCTACAAAAAGCTTTGTCGGAGTTCCGCTCATGATTCGTCCCTTGCGCGTCGCCTTCACACTCATTGTGCTCTTCGCTTTATGGGCACCCTCCGCCAGCGCCCAAACAACACCCGTCACGGTCTTTGCCGCCATCTCGCTGAAAGATGCGCTGGAGGAGACTGCAAAGGCCTTTACAACGTCCGATGGCACGGAAATTCGCTTTTCCTTTGCCTCATCGGCAACAATCGCCAAGCAAATCGAGAATGGCGCGCCAGCCGATCTTTTTGCGTCAGCTGATTTGAGCTGGATGAATTATCTTGTCGAGAAAAGCCGCGTTAAAAGTGCAACGCGAACCAATCTTCTGGGCAATCGTCTTGTCGTCGTTGCTCCCTTTGCGTCGCCGCTTAAAGAACTGGAATTAACGCCTGAGGCATTTTTAAAAGCCTTAGGCGATGGCCGTCTCGCAATGGGGGATATCAAATCCGTACCCGCTGGCGTTTACGGCAAATCGGCGCTTGAAAAACTTGGGCTATGGAGCACGGTCGAAAGCCATGTCGCTCAAACCGAAAATGTCCGCTCGGCACTGTTGTTTGCGGATCGTGGCGAAGTGCCGCTCGCCATCGTCTATGCAACCGATGCGAAGGCCGATCCCAACGTCAAAATCGTCGCCAATTTCCCCGCCGATAGCCATGAGCCGATCATCTATCCCTTCGCCGTAACAAGCACGGCAAAAGGCGAGGGGGCTGATCGCTTCTTAAACTTTTTAAAAGGCCCGGCAGGGAAAGCGATTTTTGAAAAATACGGATTTCCAGTTCTTGTGCCTTAACCGGTAGAGCATTTTCCTCTTAGCATGGGAAATTGTTCGCGTTCGCTCGCAATGACAGAAAATATTTTTACCTCATCCTGAGCCGCCGCAAAGCGGCGTGTCGAAGGACGGCAGCCGTGGTTCGACAAGCTCACCACTCGACACGCGCTTTCAGCGCGGCTCACCATGAGGATAACCAAACCCATCGAGACAAAACCGTCACGCGCGTTTGGCCAATACCTCATCCAACCAGTCCGTACGCATCTCCGGCACGGATGACAAAAGCTTTTCCGTATAAGGATGGAAGGGCGGCGCAAATATATCCGCCGTTGGCCCCTGCGCGATGATCTCGCCCGTCAGCATCACCGCCGTGCGATGCGCAATGCGGCGGACAATGCCAAGATCATGCGTGATGAACAAATAGCCGACGCCGAGATTATCTTGCAGCTGCTTGAGGAGCTTTAAAATCTCATCAGCAACCAATTGATCGAGTGCCGATGTCGGCTCATCGCAAATAATAATATCGGGTTCAGCCGCAAGCGCGCGCGCGATACAAATACGTTGTTTCTGGCCACCTGAGAGCGCCGTTGAAAGCCGTCCTGCATAATCTTCTGGCAAGCCAACAAGGCGCAGCAATTCGGCAACCCGAGCCTTCACCTGCTCCGGTGAACGATTAAAATAAAACGCCACGGGGCGGCCAATAATTTCACCAATCGTCTGGCGCGGATTAAGCGCTACATCAGGCTGTTGATAGATGAGCTGTACTTTTCTGAGCGTATCGCGGTTGCGGTTTTTCAACGCAGGCGGCAGCACTTCGCCATGTAATTTCACTTCACCGGTTACGCAGGGAAGAAGGCCAACCAATAAACGCGCTAACGAGCTTTTGCCCGAGCCTGATTCACCCACCACCGCGACGGTCTCACCGCGCGCGACCGAAATCGAAACATTTTTTACGGCTTTGAACGTGCCATAAATGCCCGTGACATCCACGCCTTCGAGAATAGGCTTTTCGCGCGTTGTGGTGGCGACCATCGCAAGCTTATCGGCAGCCTTACGCTCGGCCACCAAAGCCTTCGTATATTCCATATGCGGCTCGAGCAGAATTTGCCCCGTCTCGCCCAATTCCACCATTTTGCCATGGCGCAGAACCATCACACGGTCGGCCACTTGGGCGACAACGGCAAGATCATGCGAGATATAAAGCGCCGCCATATTGTAATCGCGGATGAGCTTTTTAAGAAGCGCCAACACTTCAATCTGCGTTGTCACATCAAGCGCGGTCGTTGGCTCGTCAAGCACCAGAATATCGGGCCGGCACGACATTGCCATCGCCGCCATGGCGCGTTGCAATTGTCCGCCCGAGACTTGGTGCGGATAGCGATCACCAAATGTGTCAGGGTTCGGCAAATCAAGCGCGCGGAAGAGTTCCAGCGCCCAGGCTTGCGCCTCGGCTTCCGTCATCAGCCCATGGCTGATCGGCATTTCTGTAACCTGATCCATTAAACGATGCGCGGGGTTAAACGAGGCCGCTGCACTTTGCGCAATATACGCGATGCGCTGGCCGCGGCGCTTACGCCGTCCGTCGGTATCAAGCCCGCGCACGTCCTCGCCCTCAATTTCCACCTTGCCCCCGGTGATGCGGCAGCCCGCGCGGGCATAGACCATCGAGGCAAGGCCGATGGTGGATTTTCCCGCGCCTGATTCACCAATCAGGCCCATCACTTCGCCACGCTTTAATTCGAGCGAGACATTATCGACGAGCACCGCACCCGACAGCGCCTCAACGCGTAGATCCGTCAGTTTCAGAATGGTTTCATTCACATCCCGCGTCATCGCCTTACATCTCCGCCGAAGCGCCGGATGGACGCGAATTGATGGAAAGGATCCAGTCGACAACGAGGTTCACGCCCACCGTCATCAACGCAATCGCCAAAGCGGGCCAAAGCGGTGCAGGCAGGCCGAAGCTGATGGCCTTGCCGTTATCACGCACCATGCCGCCCCAATCCGCATAAGGCGGCTGAATGCCAAGGCCCAAAAAGCTCAAGCTCGCGACGAACAAAAAGTTGAAGCAGAAGCGCAAGCCGAATTCCGAAATCATCGGGGGCAGGGCGTTGGGTAGTATCTCGCGTCGCATGATCCACCACAGCCCTTCGCCGCGGAGGCGCGCGGCCTCGACATATTCCATCACCACAAGATTGGTCGCTACCGCACGCGCCAAGCGAAACACGCGCGTTGAATCAAGGATCGCAAGGGTGAGCACCAGCGTCATAATCGACGAGCCGAACACGGAAAGAATGATCAAAGCGAAAATCAAAAGCGGAATCGATAACATCACATCGACAATGCGCGACAAGATTTGATCGATAACGGTGCCACCGACAGCGGCCAAAAAGCCCGCCGTCGTACCGATGAAGAAAGACAAGATGGTTGTGACTAATGCCACGCCAATCGTCATGCGCGCGCCGAAGATCAAGCGCGAGAGCATGTCGCGGCCAATATTATCGGTGCCCAACAGAAAATCCCACGAAGGATCATCCCAAGTCTGGCCAACGGATTCGGATTCCGAATAGGGCGCAATCACATCGGCAAACACCGCGATCAAAATAAAAATCGTGATAATGGCGAGGCCGAGCCAAGCCGTCGATGTGGGCTTGTAACCAAACAGTTTCATTCCAAAATCCCTACCGAGGATGCCTGAGCCGTGGATTGACCATAATCGCCAGCACATCGGCGATGGTATTCAATCCAACAAAGGCGCCCGCAAAAATTAATCCGCATGCCTGAACCACAGGAAGATCTCGCTTGGTCACGCCATCGACCATGAACTGACCAACGCCCGGATACACAAACACGACTTCAATCACGACGACGCCAACAATCAAATAAGCAAGGTTAAGCGCGATCACCGAGATGATCGGCGCCGCTGCATTCGGTAAAGCATGGCGCACAATCACTTGGCTGCGCGTGAGCCCTTTGAGAAACGCCATTTCAATATAGGGTTGCGACATGATCGAGAGCACCGAGGTGCGCGTCATGCGCAGCATATGCGCCATCACGAGCATGGTGAGCGTAAAGGCGGGCAGGGCCGTCGTGTAAATCTTTTCAACAAATCCCATTTCAGGGAATACGGTCGAAAGCGACGGGAAAATTTCAAACTGCACCGCGAGATAAAGAATTAAAACATAGGCGATGAAAAACTCAGGCACCGAGATCGTCATCAGTGAAATAATATTCACGAAACGATCGATAAATTTGCCTTCATTGATCGCAGCAATAATGCCGAGCACAACCGATGTCGGCACCGCAATCAATGCGGCATAACCCGCCAGGAACAGCGTGTTCATGAAGCGCGGTGTAATCACATCGACAATCACGCGCTTATTCGTCATCGCAACGCCAAGGTCGCCATGCAGCGCATTAAAAAACCATTCGAGATAGCGAACATAAGCAGGCCGATCGAGGCCCAACTCGTGGCGGAAAACCGCCAACGTCTCGGGCGTTGCCCCTTGGCCCAAAATGGCACTGGCAACGTCACCGGGTAGAACCTCGGTCGCGGCAAAAATCAGAATGCTCACCGCCCAAAGGGTAATAATGCCGAGGACGATCCGAACGGCTATCGTTTTTAGCATCGGATCGTCCCCCTTTTAGTGCATTATCTTAGTCTTAAATCGGTCCGCTCGAATTAAGCGAACCAACCCTTTTCTGCGATACGATCATCGTTCATGTCGTAACGAGCATGTGGCTCGGCACCCATGACGTTCTTCGCATAGCCGTCGAGATAGTCGGTGATGGCGAAGCAGATCATGCCGCCGTCTTCCGCAATCATTTCCTGTGCGTGGAAATAGAGTTCCTTACGCTTCTTCTCGTCGAGCTCTGCGCGGGCTTCGCCGATCAGCTTGTCGAACTCTGGAACGCGCCAGTTGGAGTCGTTCCAATCCGAACCCGAACCATAGACCTGCGTGAAGGTCTGGTCCGCCGAGAGACGACGGCCCCAATACACGGCGCAGAACGGAACTTTCAGCCAGACGTTATCCCAGTAACCGTCCGCCGAAACCTTCTTCACATCGAGATTGATCTTGGCCTTCTTGAGCGACTCTTGGAAGAGGGTCGCGCAATCCACGGCCGAACCCCAAGCACCTTCCGACGCCTGCAATTCGATCTTGGCATCGCCAAGGCCAGCCTTCTTGAAGTGGAAGGCGGCTTTATCTGGATCATATTTACGCTGTGGCATGGCCGTGTTGTAGAACGGGTTCAACGCGTCGAGCGTGTGGTCGTTACCTGGCGTTGCGAAGCCATTATAGACCTGCTGAATGATCTTCTCGCGGTCGATGCCGTATTTCAACGCAAGGCGTAGGTCCTTATTGTCGAATGGCTTTTCGGTGACGCGGGAAACGAAGCAGAAGCGGTTACCCGTACCCTTGGTACGCACAACGTTCAGCTTCTTGTCCTTCATGAGAAGGTTCACCGTGCGTGGGTCGAGGCGGTTGATCGCGTCAACTTGGCCCGACTGAAGCGCTGCCGTACGGGCTGCTGGGTCCTGGATGTTGCGGATTTCGACCATGTCGAAATTCGCGCGTCCCGCCTTCCAGTAATCGCCACGGCGCTTGAAGGTCAGGCGAACGCCTGGCTCGAAGCTTTCGAGCGTATAACCGCCGGTGCCGATTGGCTTCTGCCAGTCGGTGAAACCATCAGGAACGACAACGATGTGATAATCGCCGAGAATAACAGGGAAGTCGGCGTTACCGGCTTCGAGCGTCACAGCGATCTGGTTCTCGTTGACCTTCTTGATTTCCGTGATCTGCTTCAAAATGCCCTTAGCAGGCGACTTGGTTTCGCCGCGATGGATCGCGATCGAATAGAGAATGTCGTCGGCGGTTAGCGTCTTGCCGTTCGAGAACTTCACGCCCTTGCGAACGTTGAACACCCATTCCTTCGCACCTGGCTTGGCTTCCCAGCTCTCGAGCAATTCGCCCGTTGGTTTGCCGGAGGAGTCGAATTCGACGAGGCCGTTCATCACGCAGAGCGAAGCAGCGATCATGACGGAGTCGGAATAGGTGCGTGGGTCGAGCGAATCGGTTGCCGAGCCGCCTTCCATACCAATGCGGAACGTGCCGCCCACTTTCGGCGCAGCGGCTTGCGCGGTACCCGACAGAAGCGATGGCGCAACCGCCATGCCGGCGCCAATCATGGCTACGCCGCTCATAAAGTCGCGACGGGACAAGGCGCCCTTGTCAAACATGTGTTTAAGCTTGTTGTACTCTTCCACGGCGATCCCCTTTTTGGTGTCGGCCATCCGGGTTAATATTCCCAGTGGCCCATTGCCATATCTCAGTTTCCACAATCCCGGTCCTGCGGATGGCTTATTGCCATCCTACCTTACCGGCACTCTCCCGAAGGACACGATACGCGCCCTGTGTGCTATCGTTGCCGAACAGCGCAAAAGAAACAAGCCAAAGAATCACTTTTTTTGACGTTTAAAGTGATCCAAATGCTGTTTCATGCGTTCCATGTCGTATTTTGATAAAATCAGGCCGGATTATTAAAGCTAATTTGCCGCTGTTTTAGTCAAACGCCAGTTGCACCTTCATCGCCTTGGTCCGATCAGACGCCAATTCGAACGCCGAACGTGGATTGGTGTAATGAATCGTGGCACTTAAGAGCGGTGTCACCTCAATCGCGCGCTTGGCCAAAAGCTCTACCGCCCAGTTGAATTCCTCAAAAAACCGGAAAGTTCCGGCAAGTTCAAGCTCTTTGGACGCCATCAAATTGAGCGGAACCGCCACCTCGCCACCCATGCCGATCTGAACAATCCGGCCGCGCGGTGCCACGCAGGCAATCGCATCTGCCAAAGCCCGACCATTCCCCGAGGCCTCGAAAGCGACATCGAAATAGCCCTTATCGGCCTTGTAAGGCTCAAGCGAGTCGGGCGCGTCTTTGGTATTCAGCGCGGCATCGGCGCCAATCTTCATGGCAATTGCCAGAGCGGGCGCTGCAATATCAGTGACAACAATCTCCCGCGCTCCGGCATGGCGGGCGGCCAATATGGTCAATGCTCCAATCGGGCCGCACCCGGTCACGAGCACCCGACGACCGGCCAGCGGTCCGGCGCGTCTAACGGCGTGGAGGCAAACGGCCAGTGGCTCGGCAAAGGCTGCAATTTCGGGCGGTGTTGCATTACCCGTTGGCACCGCCTGTGCCGCCGTACAAACGATCTTCTCACGGAAGCCACCTTGGACATGCGGAAAACGCATCGCCGAGCCATAAAAGCGCATTTGCAAACAGTGGATCGGCTGGCCCTCAAGGCAGAAGCGGCACGTGCCGCAGGGCAGGCTTGGATTAACCGCAACCCGATCGCCCGGCTTCACCGAGGTAACGCCCGCGCCGATAGCGCTCACGGTACCAGCGATTTCATGCCCCAAAACCATCGGCTCTTTAAGGCGCACAGTGCCAAAGCCGCCATCATGGTAATAATGCAGGTCCGAGCCACAAATCCCGCCCCGCGTCACGGAAATCTCAACCTCGCCCGGGCCCGGATCCAGCAAGGGCACATCGCCGATCCGTAAATCATGGGCCGAGTGGATGATGATGGCTTTGGTCTGGCTGGACATGATGCTCAAAATTCCTCAATGAAGATTGGTCTGAACTTTGGACGATTTTTGTTGGTTCGGAAAGAGACTGTTTTACGTCCGGATGATTCCGCCTTTACGGATTGATCCATAAAATGAGCAATCAGCGCCATTGGATTGAAGTTGATGTATTTTATAGCCTCTAAAATTCTATGGCTGATCTTTTCGCCGAGTAATTTTTTACTTCTCTCGGCGGCAGTCGGGACGTTGCTTATCGCCCTTCGCCGTCGGATGGCCGGATTGGTGCTTATAATCCCGAGCCTCGCGCTTCTTCTGATCATCGGCTTTTGGCATGCCGATGAGGGCATCGCACGAAGCCTCGAGTCCCGATTTCCCCCATGGCACGATGATGGCCGTCCTGTAGACGGCGTGATCGTGCTTGGCGGCAGCATCCGGATTGGACCGTCGGCTGCGTGGGAAACTTTGTCACTTAACGGCTCTGCGGATCGACTGATCGCGATGGCTGATCTGGCGCGTCGCTACCCATCCGCCAAGATTGTTTTCACCGGCGGCTATGGCGCGCTCTACGGACGCGCGGTTTCCGAAGCCGATCTGCTTGAACGCCACGCCGCCGAATTCGGCCTCGCAAGCGGGCGTATCCTCTATGAACGGCAATCGCGAAACACGCGCGAAAATGCGGTGTTTACCCATGAGATGCTGCATCCTGCGCCGAATGAACGCTGGCTGTTGGTCACATCCGCCTGGCACATGCCGCGCTCAATCGGTCTGTTCCGCAAGGCAGGCTGGACCGTTGAGGCCTATCCCGTGGGCTGGACGACGGCGCCCGGCTTTGAGGACAGCGGAACGGCCCCCGAACTATCCGAACATCTCGCGCGTTTTGATACGATGGTTCGCGAATGGATGGGCCTCATTGCCGCCCGTGTCGCGGGATATTCCGACGACGTTCTGCCAAGCCCTTAAGGGGGCTTAGTCGTGTCGTGGCAGACCCAGCCGATAGACGCCCTTAAAATCCATCGGGTCGACTGGCCGACCTTTACGAAAGATGACGATCTTTCCTTCCATCGCCAGCAACACCGCTTCTTTTCGAATAGGCTGCATTAAAGGGCCCCAACCATCCGGATGTGGTCCGCCGAGCGCGCGTGCGGCCTCCGAGGGGCAAAAACTCTTGTCAGTGCCGCGTTGACCAGCAAGCGACAAAAGCGTTTCACGAATAGCGGGGGCAGGGTTGGAATCAGTCATGCCCCGACATCGCGCATGGCAGGCGGCAACGTCAATGGCGAATGGACTAGTCTTCCTTTTCGGAGCGCACCAACTCTTTGACCGCGTCATGCGAAGCAGAGCGGAACTGGCGGTGCAGCATCGCGGCCAAAGCGGCAATGGTCGTCAGGATCAGAACAATCGGCGATACAAACCAGCCGACATAAGCAAGCGCAAAAAAGAAGGCGCGTTGGCCGCGGTTAAACTGTCGTCCCGCATCGGTGACGACCGCAGCGAGCGCCTTCGAATGCCGCTCGGATTCGATGGATTTCTCAGGGATATGGCTCGGCGATGCACCAATTAAAATCGCCGCATAATTGAACAACCGGTAGGACCAAGCGAATTTAAAAAACGCATAGACGAAAATAACGGCAAGGCCCGCGACCTTGATTTCCCACATCGCGCGGCTGGTATCGAGGCCCAAGGGCAAATCGGCAAAGATTTTGATCACATCATCAGCCGCGCGCAGCAATGCCAAGGCGCCACCAAAGGCAAACAGCGAGGTTGAGGCAAAAAACGCGGTGCCATTTTGCAAGCCCGCCATCACTTGCGTGTCAAAAATCCGCTCCTCGCGCTCATGCAAGCGCTCGATCCAGCGCTTGCGGTAGAGGTCCATCATCCCATTCAAACTTTGCTCGCGCGCCCGCTCGGATTCAACAACCCGATGGTACAAATACCAAGCGAGAACAAAGGTAAGGATGCCAAAGACATCAAGGAGCGAAAAGCTAGACATGGGATGAGTATCGCGCGAAGTTTATAAAAGTTGCAAGCAGCGTCGATTAGGCCGCACCGCAGTAATAAAAGATCACGAGGCCTGCCAAGGATTGAGAAGCTTAATGTCCAATCCTTCAAAGTCCCTAATATTGCGCGAAACAAGCACAAATCCTCGGACGAGCGCCGTCGATGCAATCAATCCGTCAATCACAGCAATGGACCGGCGAGAGGCAAGCTGGCCCCAGCGCTCGGCAATAATCGCATCGACCGGTACAATATGGCTTTGATAGTAAGACTTGATATCATCAAGCCATCGTTGAAGGGATTGGCCCGCGATCAAATCCCGCTTCGCCAGCATTTCAACACCTTTGGCAATCTCGCCAAGCGTTAACACGCTGAGATACAAAGCGGATGCGGGCGTGTTGGATATCCAGCGGATCACATTTTCGTCCGGCTCTTTTCGCCGCGTTTCAGAAATGACATTCGTATCGATTAAATAGGTCAAAAAGCGTGCTCCCGACCCAGATCGCGCGAGCGTTCGTTCAGGAGATCAACATCACCATCCGATAGTTTCGGGCCAGACAGCAGGATATCTTTAAGTGTCGGTCGATTCCCCTCCAATTGCCGAAAGTCTTCAATGGACAGGATCACCGCCGCATCGACGCCGTGATAGGTAATAATCTGAGGGCCATCCGTTTTGGCGCATTTAACCAACTCGCTAAACCGCGCCTTCGCCTCTTGTAGCTGCCAATGGTGGTTCATGGATAATCTCACTAGTCTGACCAGTCTTATATAAGCTGAAAAAGTAGATTGTTCAAGCCTTTGATGGGTATAGTGCAACGTGTCCGCGTTGCGGACTGAACCACCATTTTTGACCAGTTTTCGGTCTATCGCCGGAATGATAGAGAATTTCCCATAATGGGAAAAATATTTGACATAATCTTTAAGGTATGTCAGATTTTGCGCGATGCAGGTGATTGCCAAGCGGACACTTCGACAATTTTGGGAAATTCATCCACCGTCTGAAACGCCGCTAAGGGCGTGGTTTGGTCTCGTCGACAAAGCGCAATGGGATGGCCCGCAGGACATCAAGGATATGTTCGGTACAACGGTAGATTTTATCGGTGATAACCGCGTTATTTTTGATATTGGGGGCAATAAATATCGGCTGATTGTCCATATCTCTTATCAGTATAAGCGGGTTTTGGTTAAATTTTTGGGGACCCATCGAGAATATGACCGCGTCAATCCGGAGAAGATTAAATGAAAAACATTCGCGCGTTACGCTCCGAAGCGGACTATGATTGGGCTTTGAGGGAAATTGAGGAATATTTTGTCAATGAACCAGCCCCTGGCTCCGAAGCGGCTGAGCGATTTGACGTGCTATCGGCGCTCATTGAGGCCTATGAATCCCGTCATTGGCCCATTGAATCGGCGGATCCTGTGGAAGCAATCCGTTATAAAATGAAAGTCTCAGGCTTGAAGCAATCCGATCTTGCCGCGCTATTGGGGTCAGCTTCGCGCGCGTCGGAAATTTTGAGCCGTAAGCGCGCTTTGACAACCGATATGATCTATAAAATCAGCCATCAATGGGGTATTCCAGCCGACAATCTCGTCAAACCCTATCGGCTTGAACGGGCATGATCCTTTTGGGTTCGTTGCATCGAAGGATGTGAATGGATCGAATAATTCGTTTAACAAGAAGAGGTTATCCTCTTTTCCCCTCTCATCAGTTCAAGCAATTCGGCTTATTGTCATTTTCGAGGTTTTCATTTCATGCCGCAAACCATCACCAAAGGCTACAAAGCGCTCGTTGCCGAAGCCAATTCGGCCGTCCGCACCTTGAGTGTCGAGGAAACTCAGGCGCTTTTGGGGCGCGAGGATACCGTGCTTGTCGATCTGCGCGATCCGCGCGAATTGGAGCGCGAGGGCAAAATGCCCGGTGCTTTTCATTGCCCGCGCGGCATGCTGGAATTCTGGATTGATCCGGAAAGCCCCTATCACAAGCCGATTTTTGCGGAAGACAAGCAATTTGTCTTTTTCTGCGGCGGCGGCTGGCGCTCGGCTCTTGCTGCCAAAACCGCGCAAGAGATGGGATTGAAGCCGGTCGCCCATATGGAGGGCGGTTTCGCCGCCTGGAAAAAGGCCGGTGCGCCGGTTGAGACAAAATAGGCTTATCCACATCCTTGCATCGAGAATGCTTTAATTGATCACGCCGCTTGGATAGGGTCACTTTATGGCCCTACATCTGATCAAACTCTGCGTCGGCTGCGAATCCATTGCCGATCTCACCGGCTGGATTGCCGAGACTTCCGCCGCCCGTCGTGCTCGTAAATTGCCCGACGAGCAGGTGCACGTCACCCGTATGATGCCGAAGCGCGTCGAAGAGATCTTGGATGGCGGTTCGCTCTATTGGGTCATCAAAGGGCAAATTTCCTGCCGCCAAGCCATCATCGACCTGCGCGCGGTTACGGGATCCGACGGTATCGGCCGCTGCGCCATCGTACTGGATCAAACCGTCGTGCCGGTCGAGCCGCGTCCCTGCCGTCCGTTTCAAGGCTGGCGCTATCTCGAAGCCTCGTCCGCCGGGCGCGATCTGACAAGCATCGGCACGTTTGACGAGGACATGCCCGAGACGCTGCGCCGCGAATTGGCCCAATTGGGCTTGCTATAAAGCATCAAGTAGGGCGACACTGCTAACTGCCCACTGAACGGAGCCACCTAACCCTTGCCCATCCTTCTCGGCATCATCGCGATCGCTTTGCTCTTCTGGCTTGGTAAATCCTATATCAAGTCGGACCCGACGCTTTTGGCGCGTTACGGCCGCAGGGCAGGTGGCATCGCGGCCTTTGCCGTTGCCGCCTTATTGCTCCTAAAAGGCCGCATCGATGTCGCTTTAATGCTGGCCGGCATTGGCGGTTGGCTTTGGGGTATAAGGCTTCCGATTTTGCCTTGGTATATGCCGTCTGGTCCGGCTGAAACCGTTGCCCGACAAAAGACGGCGGCTACCGAAACCTATCCCGATCTCAAGGGCCATATGGATGGCCGCTTTCTCGACGGGCCTTTTGCGGGCAGAGGCTTTTCAAGCCTTTCAGAGGAGGAGCAGAAAAGCGCAGCCGCCGATTTAGCGAGCCGCGATCCGGAAGGTTATCGCCTATTTCAGACGTATCTCCACGGCCGGGCGACCGGATGGCGTGAAACAGTCAACGAGGACGCGCGTGCGCGGCAATCCGCTCAAGGGGGATCGACTGCGATGACCGAACAGGAAGCCCACGAGGTCTTGGGGCTTCAAATGGGCGCGGGCGAGGAAGAGATCCGACAGGCGCACCGGGCGCTCATGAAGAAACTTCATCCCGACCAAGGGGGGTCGACGTATCTCGCGACCCGCGTCAACATGGCCAAGGATGTCTTGCTCAGAACGCATCGGTAACGGTCACTCCCGGTCCAGTATCGGATGAAGATATTGGCTCAACTTCTTGATGCGAAACACGCAATTCCGCGCTTCTTCAACTTGGTGCACGCGGCGGCGGCATCGGTCTCGGAGAGTTTGATAAAGCGGCTCCGCCACATATCCTTGCCCCCCACCTTTACCTTGTCAGCGGCTGCAACCGCGTCCGCCGATAAAATATCCTGGCTCTTACGGATCTCGCTCAGCACCGATTGGGCCTGCTTTTCGCTCTTCGCGACGCCGACCTGAATCCACCAATTCTGCTCAAGGTGGGCGCCCAGCGTCGAAGGTGGAGCATCCGGTGCCTTCGCTGCTACTTTAGCTGCAACAGGCTCGGCATCACCTTGGCTGATCGGTGCGGCATTGGACGCAACCTTACGCTTCGCACCATCGGCACCCGCGGCCTTATCGATGTAAGTATCAATCAGCTCGGCCATACGGCGATCCCGCGCTGGGCCTGAACGTCCGCCCAAGATAACCGCCAAAAGGGCATGATCATCCTGATGCACGGAGGTCAAAAGATTAAAGCCCGAGGCTTGCGTATAGCCGGTCTTAATCCCGTCCACGCCATCCACGCGGCCTAAAAGCTTGTTGTGGTTAGCAATCGTGTCGCCTTCGTAATCGAACGCGCGCAAGGAGAAATAGCTGTAATATTTCGGGAACCGCTGTTGCAGCGATTTGCCAAGGGTAACGAGATCACGCGCCGTGGTCAGCTGCCGTGGATTGGGCAGGCCCGACGCATTGGCGTAAACCGTGCGCGCCATGCCGAGTGAACGGGCCTTTTTCGTCATCATCTCGGCGAAATTGGCTTCGCTGCCGCCGATCTGCTCGGCAATCGCAACCGCGATGTCATTGGCCGATTTCGTCACGACGGCCTTAATGGCGTCTTCAACCGAAATCGTGTCGCCGGGGTTCAGCCCCAGCTTTGAAGGCGCTTGTTTGGCAGCCCATTGCGAAACCTTGATCTGCGAGCCAAGGCTCAAACGGCCGGCTTCAAGCTCCTCGAACAGCATATAAAGCGTCATAACCTTGGTGATCGAAGCAGGGTGGCGCTGCGCGTCGGGCGCTACGGCGTAAAGCGTCTTGCCGGTGCGGGCATCAACCACCAATTCAGAATAGGGCGGTGCATAAGGCGCGGCTGCCTGCGCCTTCGTCTTGGCCTGAGCCTCGATCATACCGTTGATTGAAGCACATGCCAAAACAGCCAAGCCAAAGCGAAGAGGCCGCGAAACCACCAGCGTCGATAACCGCATTCTTAAACTACTCCCGAACCAGCAACGGGCCCCAAAAATCTCTCACGCCTAGCCAATCACGGCAAGGGGCCAACCTTAACCAGTCTCATAAAACCTTGAAGTTACGGCTTTATTAAATTGCGAAATAATTTGGCCAAAAGTCGAATATATTGCACTGCACAATAATCCTTGACACAAATTGTGCGCTGCATATATAAGGGGGCATTGAAGTATTCCCGTCAGCGTATCTTTCGACGGCAACCCCGCACATGAAAGGATCCTGCCCATGTTTAATCAGTTCGAAGACATCCAAAAGATGAGCAAAGACAATATCGATCTCGCTGTGAAGAGCTTCGGCGCTACCAGCAAGAGCGTTCAGGCCATTGCGACCGAAACCGCTGACTATTCCAAGAAGGCTTTCGAGCACTCCTCGTCGGTCATGGAAAAGCTCGTTGGCGTCAAGACGCTCGACAAGGCTTTCGAAATTCAGTCGGATTTCGCCAAGGCAGCCTATGAAGGCTTTGTCGCCTATGCCTCGAAGGTTGGTGAACTTTACACCGACCTCGCCAAGGACACGGTTAAGCCATACGAAGCAGTGATGGCCAAGGTTCAGGCTTCGGCTAAGTAAGCCAAACCGATAAAATCCAATAAAAGGCCCGGATTTCCGGGCCTTTTTTATTTTTAAATGATTTTACCCGGATTATTTTGCTCGCCGCACTGGAAATTACCCCCATCGAAGCATAGCTTGCAGAAAGTAGGGTTTAGGAGCATCATTCGGTTGACGCTGCCAATCTTTGAAAAAGGGCTCATGAGCATCGTTACGCCGCATCGGTTTCGTTTCCACAAAAGCGCCGCGCCCCTCGCGTCGGGTTCTCCGCTCGCTATGGCTTTGCCGCCCCGTCGGGATGAGGATGGCAATGGTCCGGGGGTGGCAATCATCACCCGCACCAAGCCGCAGGTTAAAAAGCCACCGCTCTATCGCGTTCTTCTCCTGAATGACGACTTCACCCCGATGGAATTCGTTGTTCACGTTCTGCAAAACTTCTTCAATAAATCCTATGACGACGCCTATCTCATTATGATGCATGTCCACCAAAACGGCGTGGGCGAGTGCGGCGTGTTTACCTATGAAGTCGCCGAAACCAAGGTCACATTGGTCATGGATTTCGCGCGCAAGCACCAGCATCCGTTGCAATGTGTCATGGAACGGAATTGAAAGGTAAATTTATAAAATGCCATCGTTTTCCAAAAGCTTAGAGCAGGTTCTTCATAAAGCGCTGGCACTTGCTAATGAGCGTAAGCACGAATACGCGACGCTGGAGCATCTGCTACTAGGCTTAACGGATGACCGAGACGCGGTTGCCGTCATGCGGGCCTGCGGGGTCGATCTCGACATCCTCCGCCATAGCCTCATCGACTATATCGACACGGAATTGATGAGCCTTGTGACAACGGTGGCCGTTGACGCCAAGCCAACAGCAGGCTTCCAACGCGTCATTCAGCGCGCCGTGATCCACGTCCAATCCTCGGGCCGCGAAGAGGTGACGGGTGCCAATATTCTGGTCGCTCTGTTCGCTGAGCGCGAAAGCTATGCCGCCTATTTCCTGCAAGAGCAGGACATGACCCGCTACGATGCGGTCAATTACATCTCGCATGGCATCGCCAAGCGTCCCGGCATGCCGGGCGCGACGTCCGAGAGCGAAGCGGATTCGGAAGGTCCGGATCAGGCAGGCCAAGGCGCTGAACAAGCCAATGGTCCGAAAAAGAAGGGCGAGGCGCTCGAAGCCTATTGCGTCAATCTCAATAAAAAGGCCGGCGAAGGCAAAATTGACCCACTGATCGGCCGCGAGGCAGAGGTCAAACGCACGATCCAAGTGCTTTGCCGCCGTCAGAAGAACAACCCGTTGCTGGTTGGCGAGCCGGGCGTTGGCAAAACTGCGATTGCCGAGGGTCTAGCCCTCAAAATCACACGCGGTGAAGTGCCCGCCGTTCTGGCAGGAGCAACCATCTTCTCCCTCGATATGGGCCTTCTGCTCGCCGGTACGCGCTATCGCGGCGATTTCGAAGAGCGGTTGAAGCAGGTTGTGAAGGAAATCGAACAGCACCCGAATGCGGTGCTCTTCATCGATGAAATCCACACCGTTATCGGCGCGGGTGCCACATCGGGCGGCGCAATGGATGCGTCGAACCTTTTAAAGCCCGCTTTGGCCCAAGGCACGCTGCGGTGCGTCGGTTCAACGACCTATAAGGAATTCCGCCAATATTTCGAAAAAGACCGCGCTCTCTTGCGTCGTTTCCAGAAAATCGACGTCAATGAGCCATCCGTTCCCGATGCAATTGAAATCCTCAAGGGCCTCAAGCCCTATTACGAGGATTTCCATGGTCTGAAATATTCGAACGACGCCATTAAAGCCGCCGTTGAGCTCTCGGCCCGCTATATCCACGACCGTAAATTGCCCGATAAAGCGATTGACGTGATCGATGAGAGCGGTGCCGCTCAAATGCTTTTGGCCGATAGCAAGCGGCGCAAAACCATTGGCGTCACGGAGATCGAAGCAACGATCGCGACCATGGCGCGCATTCCGCCCAAGACCGTTTCGAAGGACGATTCCGAAGTTCTGAAATCGCTCGAAGAGACGTTAAAGCGCGTGGTCTATGGGCAAGATGCCGCTATTTCGGCGTTGAGTTCGGCTATTAAGCTCGCCCGTGCGGGTCTGCGTGATCCTGAAAAGCCGATTGGCTCTTATCTGTTCGCGGGTCCAACAGGCGTCGGCAAAACCGAAGTGGCACGCCAATTGGCGGCCTCCTTAGGCGTTGAAATCAAGCGCTTTGATATGTCTGAATATATGGAGCGTCACGCGGTTTCCCGACTGATCGGCGCACCTCCCGGCTATGTTGGCTTTGATCAGGGCGGACTATTGACCGATGCTGTCGATCAGCACCCGCATTGTGTACTTCTGCTGGATGAGATCGAGAAAGCCCATCCGGATCTGTTCAACATTCTCTTGCAGGTCATGGATCACGGCAAGTTGACCGACCATCACGGCAAGACCGTCGATTTCCGTAATGTGATCTTGATCATGACGACCAATGCGGGCGCGGCCGATCTCGCCAAATCAGCCTTCGGTTTCACGCGCACCAAGCGGGAAGGCGATGACCAAGAAGCGATCAATCGTTTGTTCGCGCCGGAATTCCGCAACCGTCTCGATCAGATCATTTCCTTCTCGCAATTGCCGAAGGAAGTGGTCAGCAAAGTTGTCGATAAATTCGTTCTGCAACTCGAAGCGCAGCTCGCTGACCGGAATGTCACGATTGAATTGTCGGATGAGGCGCGGGCTTGGCTCGTCGAGCACGGCTATGATGAGACCATGGGCGCCCGCCCAATGGCCCGTCTTATCCAGTCCGCGATTAAGCAGCCATTGGCCGAAGAGCTTCTGTTCGGCAAGCTCAAGACCGGTGGTGGTGTTCGCGTGATCGTCCAAAAGGACGAGAAGGGCGAGAAGCTTGGCTTTGAATATCTCGAAGGGCCCGTAACGCCTAAGCCCGAAAAGGCCGTTGCCGAAGCGCGGGCTAAAGCGGGTGCTACGAAACGAACGGCTTCGCGGTCAAAAGTAAAAAGTCCAATCGACAAGCCGGTGCTAACCGTGCCAAAGGTGCCGCTCTAATCGTCAAACGATAGGTTAAAGCGGTTTAAGTTCGATGGGGCGGCAACAACGCAGGCAGAGGCGAGCCCAACGGTTGCGGTATGAAGATACCGTGGCCTGGTTGGTCGTGCCTGTCGTCCTGATCGCGCTGACCTATGGGGCGATCGAACTATCCCGCCAATTGGTCGGCACCCCACTCGGCAAAATGCTCGGTCTGCAATAGGGCGATTTTTTATAGTTGCGCTATACTTCGTCGAGATAAACAATCAATATCAATAGGTTGCGAGTTTCAATAATTGAAACCTATGGTTTCTCTATCTGAACCTATCGATTATTCACCTCAAGCCCGGTGTTTATGTATTCGATAAATGAATCGATCAATGCGCGAATACTTCACGAATACTTGACGCCTTCATCAGGCCAGGGCAGCTCGGATCAATGCCGCATTTTTCTTAATGATTTCAATATCTTCCATCTTTCCGGAATGCGGCTTAACCGGAACGCCTACCTTCCGGGGCATGACATGGACATGCAGATGAAACACGGTCTGCCCCGCTGCACTGCCATTAAATTGCATAATCGTCACGCCATCGGCATTAAACGCCGTCGTCACCGCATTTCCAAGCTTCTGCACTGCAGTAAAGAGCGGTAAAAAAACAGTAGGATCGGCGTCAAGGAGCCCGACAGAAGGTTTTTTCGGAATCACGAGACAATGTCCATCAACCTGCGGCATGATATCCATGAACGCCAACACATGATCATCTTCAAACAATTTTTCGCTTGGGATTTCACCGCGTAAAATCCTGGCAAATATATTTTGCTCATCATACATCATTACGGTCTATCCTTTTGAAGTAGGTCGGATTTACTCATCTTCCAAACGTTCCCCACGCCGAAACGGCGTATGCTCCGACAACGTATCCTGAAGCTCGGCGATATAGTTGCGCTCTTCTTCCAAATAATTGGCAACGGCTCGGCGGAAGCTTGGATCGGCGATATAATGCGCGGAGTAGGTCGTCACCGGCCGGTAGCCTCGCGCCAGCTTATGTTCGCCCTGAGCGCCCGCTTCGACCTTCTTTAGGCCGTTTCGGATAGCAAAATCGATGGCTTGATAGTAACAAACCTCAAAATGCAAGAAAGGATGGCTTTCTATACATCCCCAATTACGCCCATAAAGCACGTCAGATCCGATAAAATTGATCGCGCCAGCAATGTATTGCCCCTCGCGCTTGGCCATGATGAGCAGTATTTTATCGGGCATCGTCTCTTGAATAATCGAGAAAAAGGCCCGTGTGAGATAAGGCCGGCCCCATTTCCGAGACCCTGTGTCCATATAGAAGGTATAAAACGCCTCCATATGTTCCGTTTTTATATCAGAACCTGTGAGACATTCGATCGTAATACCATTGGCAAGCGCATCTCTACGTTCACGCCGGATCAGTTTTCTTTTGCGCGACGATAAAGCATCAAGAAAATCATCAAAGGATCCGTAAGCTTCGTTGAACCAATGATATTGTTTGTCATTTCTTTCCAAAAACCCCGCTTCGAGAAAGATAGACTTGTCTTCTTCTGTTAAAAACGTCGCATGGGCCGAAGAGGCGCCCAAACGCGCGCAAAGTTCTGGGATAGAAGAAACAAGCGTCCGTTTAAGATCAAGCGCGTTCTCACCACTCCCGGTCAACAATTTAGGGGCTGTTGCCGGAGTAAAGGGTACCGAGATCTGAAGTTTAGGATAGTATTCACCACCAGCGCGCGAGTAAGCATCCGCCCAACCCTGATCGAATACATACTCACCCATCGAATGCGACTTCAGATAGGCTGGACACGCCGCAAGTAGATTTTCTGATTCATCTTCAAGTAAAATATGAGCGCCGCCCCAACCATTTTTAATTTGTGTAGAACCAGATACTTCAAGAGCAGTCAAAAATTCATGAGAAATAAAAGGGTTTATTCTAAAATTTTGATATGTAGTTTGAGGCGTGGCAATTTTATTCCATTTATCAGGATTTATATTAGAAAATTCTGGCTCTATTTTGATGATAAGGCTCATATATATTATATAATACTCTGGTTCTTTTTAACTATGGTATAAAATTTTCAAAAACGATCTGATCGGAATAATTCGAAACCCGAATTTGATCCGCTTGGCTTCGAATAGTCCATGTCATCAATGGAAGGCCAGTATATTCACGAGAAAGTCGAGGCCCTATTTCTTCAACATCTTTCTGATACCACGATAAAAAGTCAGGATCATTGTCCGATAAATGCTGAAGACTTTTTAAATACTTCTTTTTACTGTCGCCAAGAAAATCCCACTCCGGATCATCATAAAAACTCTCACCAATAAATCCTCGAGGATGCGTGGGTAAGTATTCACGGACCAAGCCGACACAATAGGGGTCAAAGGATTTAACAGCGACCGGTCCGTTGTAAAGTGAAAGAATATCACAGCACCTTCTAGTCGGTTCCGAATTCTGATCAAACTCGCTTTTAATCTCACAAATGAGTGGTGTTCTATTCGAAATGGCGTTGAGAAATTCTTTAAGGGTCGGAATTTTTTCTTTTGAACCTTTGAGCGTTAGGGCTTTTATTTCATGTAATGTCTTATGCTTTACAGGCCCAACACCGTCGGTCAACCGATCGAGCTCATCGTCGTGAAAAACGATCACTTCGCCATCTTTGGTCAGCTGCACATCGCATTCGATCGCAAATTTGCCCTCAATCGCGGCTAAAGCCGCTCCAATCGTGTTCTCAATGAGCCCAAGGCTGCGATTATGCAGCCCACGATGGGCAATAGGCCTCGAAATCAGCCAATGAGGGGCGGCCATCAACGTACCTCGAAAATAGCCTCAATTTCGACCGCAGCGCCCATTGGAAGCTCAGCAACGCCCACCGTCGTACGTGTATGCTTGCCTGCATCCCCAAGGATCTCGACCATTAGGTCCGAAGCCCCATTCATGACCGGAGGTAGCGCCGTAAAGCCTGTTTCCGCGTTGATAAAGCCACCAAGCCGGACACAGCGCTGGATGCGCTCAAGGTCGCCCAGAGCGGCGTGCGCTTGGGCTAAGAGATTGATTGCACAGTATTTTGCCGCTTCAACGCCTAAATCGACGCTCACCGAGCCACCCACCTTGCCGACATGTCGCGGATGCAAAACGCCATTATCAAGGCAGAGTTGGCCGGAGATAAACAGGAGGTTCCCGACAATCGTCGACGGGATATAATTCGCGACAGGACGGGGCGGCTCGGGTAAAATAACACCGGCTTGATGGAGACGATCAGCAATTTTCATAATCTATCCTCTTTTGAGGTCAGTTTTGCACTTTTATGGGCGGCAACCAAGGAAATTGTCATTGAAATCTGCAGTTTTTTCCTCTTTTTTCCGGTTGAAACCCATCTATCCTGTGCCGCTAGGAATTTCACTAGCCATTGGATTTTCCGTTCTTAACTTTAATCTTGCCAATGCAGACGTGATTTTAGCCCCTCATCGCGCCGTTTATACGCTGAATCTCATCGAAAATTCGAATCGCAGCATCTGGAGCAGTGTCGTTGGGCGGATGGTTTTTGAATTAACCGGATCACCCTGTGAAGGCTATAAACAACAGTTCCGTCAGTTGATCATTCTATCCAATTCAGAGGGCGGAAGGCAGGTTTTGGACGATTTTTCCTCCGCAACCGAGTCTCCGGATGGAAAAGAGCTTCAATTCGCATCAAAAAATATAGGCAAGGACGAAATCGTTGAAACAATTTCGGGGAAGGCAGCGCGCACCGATGACGGTGTAATCGTTCACTATTCGTCGCCAACACGAGAAGAGTTTAGGTTACCCCCGCAAACGGGCTTTCCCATCGCCTATACTAAAGTTTTGATCACTTCGGCTCTATCCGGCCATAAGGTATTAGATAGTCTACAATTCGATGGAACCGACAATAAACCCGCACCACAAAGAACTTTTGCCATTATTGGCGCTGAAAAAACGAAAAGCGGGGACTCGGAACTTGATTTGGTCAATAAAGCCTTGGGAAAGCAAAGGCATTGGCCAGTAACCATTGGATTCGGCTATGATGGGCAACCAAGTTCCGATTATTCTATCTTTCAAGAAATTTTAGAAAATGGCGTAGCCATCCATTTAATACTTGATTTGAAGGAGTTTAAATTAAGTGGGAAGCTACAAAGCATCACACCACTTGAATCAAAAAAGTGTAATTAAATCGAATAGTGTTTGTTAAACTATACAAAGAAAAGAAAATCTAACACCAAAGGACAGGATAATTTCCTGAAAGCTTTATGCCCAAAACCGTTCTAATCGTTGAAGACAACGATTTAAATATGAAGCTTTTCAATGATTTATTGGAAGCGCACGGATATCTCACGCTGAAGACCGCAAGCGGAACAGAAGCGCTGGAGCTTGCAAAAAATCATCGGCCAAATTTAATTTTGATGGATATTCAACTGCCAGAAGTTTCAGGCGAGGTCGTTATTCAATGGGTTAAAGCCGATGAATCGATCAAGCATATTCCCATTGTTGCCGTGACAGCTTTTGCCATGAAGGGCGATGAGGAACGAATCTTATCGAAAGGCTGCGAAGCTTATCTGTCAAAGCCCATTTCGATTGCGAAATTTATTGAGACGGTAAAGTTCTATGCCGGTGACGCGGATAAATAAAAAGCCGCTCTAAAGCGGCTTTTTTGAAACCCAGAAACAATAAATCAATTACTTGATTTTTGTTTCCTTGAATTCGACATGCTTCTTAGCGACCGGATCATATTTACGCTGTGTAATTTTGTCCGTCATCGTGCGTGAATTCTTCTTGGTGACATAGAAGAAGCCCGTATCTGCAGTCGAAAGCAGCTTAACCTTGATGGTTGTTGCCTTTGCCATTTTGGATATTCCTTTAATATCTCGTCATCGCAGCACTGCTGCAAAATTCATTTGGGCACGAAAATTTCAAACCCTGTCGGCGCGCACCCTAGCGATCCCGATCCTTTTGTCAAGAATGGGAACTTCATAAGAGCAATTTTGTTTTAAAGCTCTTCCCGGACATATTTTCCGCGAAATTCATGGAAAAAAGGTACAGGCAAGTAAGATTTGAGCCCCTGATCCAATCTGAGCGTGATTTCATCTATTATCATGCTCGTTATCGAGGGGAGATCGAGATCTTTTGCTTCAGAAAGTTTGACCCACACTATTTCGGTGAGTTCACTATCAGGACCAACTGTTCCATCTTCCAAATGTGCAATATTTGAAGAATCGGTAAGAAAAAAACGAGTATCAAATCGCTTTTTATGCCTTTTTGGCGTAATTGCCCGCGCAACAAAATGTAACTGATCTAAGGATGGCCAGACTTCGCGCTCGGAAAAGCTTTCCCATGGCGTATCTAATAGTTTCGGCGGAGCCCCCAATCCCGTTTCGCCTACCATTAAACCTGTTTCCTCAAAGGTTTCGCGAATTGCAGCAAGCGCTATTGCACGCGCTTTCATGGGACTTACCCGCTTGGCGCGAGCGGCTAGGCGATCTTCGACGGTTTGATCGAGCGGGGAGGCGACATTCATTTTTCGATCAGACGGGTCCACTCTACCGCCTGGAAATACATATTTGTCGGGCATGAAGGTATGGCTAGAATGGCGCTTGCCCATTAGTATTTTAGGAGATTTTTTCGAGTAATCGACAAGAATAAGTGTTGCTGCATCACGCGGAATGACAGCTGCTTCAGTATTTGAGAAATCAGTCACGCTATTCATTCCAAAAATTAAAATAATTCAGAAGATTTTTTCTTTGTTATTTTTTGAAAAGCCATGCATTTCAAGCGCCCATTGTAATCCAATAACGCCACCTTTGATTCTAGGTAATAAAGTGAGCGATAAAAGAAGAGTGAGTAACGGCCATAAGATGATGTGCCATAGGACCGGCCATTCCCAATAGGTTTCAACGGTCATCATGCCTCCTATTACAATATGGCCTACAATAAAGAGCACGATATAGGCCGGCAAATCATCGGCACGTTGTGGGCTTAGATCTTCGTGGCAGAAGGAACACTCTGGCGAGACTTTAAGATAGCGCGCGAACATCTTTCCTCGTCCGCAATTCGGGCATGAGCCAAGGAGGCCATGTCGGATTGATTTACTGAGTGCGCGGGTTGGATTTGCTTGCGTGGTTGGATCGATCATCTTGAACGCCGTCTCGCTTTGGAGGAAGGAGATGTTGGATGGCCGTTTTTCGTGGCTGTTTTATGGCCTATTTTGCCGGGACCGTGTTTTTTCTTTTTGCTAAGTCCAAAATTTTTGATGTTTTTTCCGTCACTTAGCAGCTCAAAGCGGAGAGCGCCGGCAACCGGGGCGGCCTCGACGAGGCGGACAGAGACGGGGTCGCCTAGGCGGTAGGTCTCGCCGGTGCGATTACCAACCAGAGCGTGTAGGCTTTCCTCATAGCGGTAATAGTCGACACCGATGGTGGAGGCGGGGACGAAGCCGTCGGCGCCGGATTCGTGAAGTTTTACAAAGAGTCCCGACCTTGTGACACCGGCAATTCGGCCTTCGAAAATGTCGCCGATTTTCTCGCTTAGGTAGAAAGCGATCAGACGGTCGATGGTTTCGCGCTCGGCGGCCATGGCGCGGCGCTCGGAAACGGAAATTTCTGAAGCAATTTCAGGGAGTTGCGGGGCTAATTGATCGGATAGGCCGTCATCACCGAAGGCCTCGGACCGGATCAGCGCGCGGTGGACGATGAGATCGGCATATCGGCGGATTGGCGAGGTAAAATGGGCATATTTACGCAAATTTAGGCCAAAATGGCCGTAATTTTCGACATTATACTCGGCCTGCGCTTGGCATCTGAGCACCGTATCGTTGATGAAGTATTGATGCTCGGTGTCAGTATAGTGCTCAAGTATTCGATTGAACGTTTGAGGTGATACAGAGGCCGTTTGAGATAGTCCCAGATCAGTTTGAGATAGTCCCGAGCCCAGTTCCGATAATACAATGCTAAATTGAACGAGCTTTTCGCGGCTCGGCTCGTCATGCACGCGATATATTAGCGGCACACGCGCCTTTTCGAGGTGTTCGGCGGCGGCGACATTGGCGAGGATCATAAAGTCTTCGATCAGCCGATGCGCCTCAAGCCGGGCAGGGACGATGATCCGGTCGATGCTGCCGTCGGCCTTCAACTTCAGCTTGCGCTCGGGCAAATCAAGCGCGAGAGGCGAACGCTCGTTGCGCTCCTGCCCCGCAACCTTCCAGGCGCTCCAAAGATCGACCAGTCCTGCATAGGCGGGATGGGCGCGATCCTCGGCATCGATGATGCGCTGGGCTTCCTCATAAGCAAGCTTGGCGGAGGAGCGCATCAGCACGCGGTGGAAGGTGTGGCTTTTCTTGCGGCCATCGCTCCCGATCACGAGGCGCACGGCGAGTGCTGCGCGGTCCTCATCGGGGCGCAACGAGCAGAGATTGTTCGAGATCCGCTCGGGCAGCATCGGCACAACGCGGTCGGGGAAATAGACGGAGTTACCGCGCAGCCGCGCCTCGCGGTCCATTGCCGAGCCTTCATGGACGTAAGCCGCGACATCGGCGATGGCGACGGTGACGATATGGCCGCCTTTGTTGTTGGGATCAGGGTCGGGGGCGGCGTGCACCGCGTCGTCGTGATCCTTGGCGTCGGCCGGGTCGATGGTGACGAGCGGCAGATGCCGCCAATCCTCGCGCCTTCCGGGGCCAGCCAAGGTTGCGGGCTTGGCCGCTTCCGACTCGGCCAAAGCGGTGGCGGGAAAAAGGTTCGGGATGCCATGGGTATGGATGGCAATTAGGCTGATGGCCTTCTCGCTCTTGATCGAGCCCATGCGCTCGGTCACGCGGCCTTCAACGAGGCCGAGCTTGTTTTTGCGATGCAGGGCGACGGCCACGAGATCGCCATCCTCGGCGTCGCCTTCTTGCCCGGGGGGCACCATGATTTCCCGACCAAGCGCTTTTTTATCAACCGGCAAGACGCGCCCGCCGCCCATCGGGGCCGAGCGGAACTGGCCAATGGCTTGCGCCTTGTGACGCTCCAAAATCTTGACGGGGCGGCCCGTGTATCGCGGGCCTTTCTCGCCCTCGACAGCGTCAATCCGCATCAGCACCCGATCACCCACGGCGGGGGCGGGCTGGCCGGGGCGGGATTTTCGCGACAGATGCACATGGATGCGGGGGGCTTTGCCATGAGCGGCCTCGTCCCAGTCCACCGGAACAGCCACGAGATCGCCATCGCGGTCGCGGCTTGAAATGTCGCACAGCGTCATGGGCGGCAACCGACCGGGGCGATGCAGCACTTTGCCGCGCTTGGCCACTTCGCCTTCCGCCTCGAGCTCTTTGAGCAGCGCTTTGAGCGCAATCCGTGCTTCGCCTTTGATGTTGAAGGCTTTGGCAATTTCGCGTTTGCCGATTTTGGTGGGCCGCGGTTTCATCTTGCCCGCACCGCCGCGGGCATAAGAGGCCTCAGCCTCGCCCTTCAAATAGGCCAGAATCTCTTCACGCGTCGGCAGGCTTGCTGCCCCTTGCATCTCATACGGGTCCTTGGCCATGGGCAGTTATGTGGCATGGCGGGGGGAGGAAGGGAAGTAGTTGAGGGGAAACAATTTTGCCGTCATTGCGAGCGGCAGCGAAGCAACCTAGCTAATGGGTGTTGGAAGAGCGTGGTTTTGCCGTTTCCGCTTATTGTTGAAACGATGAGGGAACCGTGTTTCGGCGGGTTAATTACCACCATCATCTGGGTTGCTTCGCGTTCGTCGCTCAAAACGATTCACAGGATCGTTTTGTTCGCTTTCGCGAACCGCTCCTCACCTCGCAATGACGGTTTCGTTAACTGGCACTTTGTACAGTTCATGTTTTCACATGATTGCTGCACATTTCCCCCATGCGGGAACCGGCGGTTTATATCATGGCGAGTAAGCGAAACGGCACGCTTTACACAGGTGTTACATCCGATATTGGCCGCCGTGCTTATGAGCACCGTGAGGGCCTTATGCCGGGTTTCACCAAACGCTACGGATGCAAGCTTCTCGTTTGGTATGAGTTTTATGATCTGATGACGGACGCGATTGATCGCGAGAAGCAAATTAAAGGTGGATCACGCAATGATAAATTGCGTTTGATTGAAGAGCTAAATCCACAATGGAACGATTTGTGGGAGACGTTAGCGTAATTATTTCCGTCATTGCGAGCGAACGCGAAGCAACCCAGATGATGGATGTTGGAAGAGCGATATTTTGCCGCAACTGCTTCTTCTTCAAACGAGGAGGCAACCGCGTTTTTGTGAATTAATAACGACCATCATCTAGGTTGCTTCGCTCCCGCTCGCAATGACGGTGTGGGGAGCGCGCGTTTGCTCGCAATGACGGATAAATGGCGATCCATCATGCGCGGCTCTAGATGCAATCCTTGCAATGCACCTCACATCGCGCGTTTGAGATTGTCCGCGAGCCGCTGCTCTAATTGGGTGCTGAGGTCGGAGGCGGTGGCGAGTGCGTCTTCGAGCATTTCGATGAGGAAATGCGCGGCATAAAGCGGGGCGTGGTTGGCATCGTCGCGGCACTCGGCTTCGTTGCGCAAGGTCACGAGGCTGTGCTGGAGCAAAATGGCCGTGGCCTCAACGGCATCGGGAAATGGCATCGGCTTGTCGTAATTGATGAGCGGCATCGGAACCCCCTTCGAAAAGAAACGACCCCAGCGGGGACCGCTGGAGTCGGGGTGTTAAGACAACCACAAGAAGATGGCCGCGACGCTTTTAGCCTTGCGACCTGGACATAACGCCGCCACCCCGACGCTGATCAACGTCAGGGCAGTTTGGTGACGGCAGATGCACTGCCGCTTCTTGTGGGGTGTCTTACGCCCCAAGCATGCGGATGCATGACCTAAGGGAAACTTTACCGCACTTGCTCCAAAACGCAAACTGCCCGACGTGGTGAACGTCCGGAGGGTGGAGGGTAGGAGTTAAGTGTTTATGCAACTTTAAGTTGATAGAGAGGATTTTAGGTAGCTTTATTCTTCTTCGCATCCCAATATGAACTTTTTCGTCTCTGAATTTTATGTTTTTTTGATATTAATTCATCAATCTGATAGGCTGAATTAATGCAGTTGTTCGATAATAAAATAAACTTTTCGAAGTCTACATGAAATCGCTTTCCTTTAACGAAATTAAACTCTTCGTGTTCTGGCGATTTTTTGATAAATTTATCATCGACAATTCCTTTATTATGAACATATATATTTCTAATATTCAGAAAAATTTTTAAAAGAACATTTGATTGAAATATTTTCTCAATATGAACGAGTTTTGTAATTTCATCTTCTATGTCGTCGATAGTTTCTACGATTGATGAAATTTTTTTTTCAATAATATGATTCCGAAAATCATTAATTGATCGAAATTTTTCAATCTCGTCGTATCGAATGTTAAACTCTTTCGCCTTCAATAGCTCTCTATTCGATTTAAGTGCAGCTTTAACGATATCCTTACAATATAATACAAATAAATCACTACAATTCGTAACAAGATAACGTGATAATTGGCTACTATAGTTTTTAAGCTCTGAAAGAGCGGGATCTTTTTTCTCAAGTTGTTGTTCGTATTTTTCCCTTTCTGTTGCGTCTCTTGCAACATCATTTAGCGCTGTGATTGCCAGTATTCGGTTTTCATCAACTTTACCGACGACATGAATTATAAACAAATACAAGTTTATGATTTTTTGATATTCGGTAAAAAAATCAAAAAACGTATTTGTACAGATTTTGTTATCTTTCAGGGGATTTACGAAGGTATTTTTCAATGCACCCTCATCAGCTTAAATTAATGAACGACAATTATTGTTTCCCGATTCACTTGAGTAGCACTGAATTTGAGGTGCTTTTCTGAAAATGATTTACTAAGATAAAACCGTTACGTGTATTCGCCTCCGCCTCGTCACCGCCCTGCGTGCAATGAGCGTGACGGAAATTTAAAGCGCTCACAAAAAGCTGATCCCGAAAATTATGTGTGCGCGTGCAACGGAACAAACACAACGCTATACAAGAACACAATACGCAATTACTGGGAACAAGCCACGTTCACATCCCTCTCCCCTTGCGGGAGAGGGTGGCCCGCAAAGCGGGTCGGGTGAGGGGTGTGGTTGGCGTAGGGCGCGGTATTATTGCCGCGCAGCCCCCTCATCCGTCGCCCGTTGGGCGACACCTTCTCCCGCAAGGGGAGAAGGATATCTAATCTTTTGATATCCCTCAGGGATAAAAATGCCTTCGCATTTTTGCCCCAAGGGCACTCCCTTCGACCCGCGAGGGACGAAGGTATCTTGTTTCCCTCTCCCCTTGCGGGAGAGGGTGGCCCGCAAAGCGGGTCG
>CANGPL010000035.1 GCA_947455725.1 Hyphomicrobiales bacterium
ATCGGTCCTTGTGATAAACGAGACGGCGGCTTTCGGGTCGCCGTCATTCTTATGAACGGATGAAAGGATTATCCCATGGCAACTGTTACCGCGGGAATGGTGAAGGATCTTCGCGAGAAGACCGGCGCTGGTATGATGGATTGCAAGGCGGCTCTTGATCAGAATAACGGCGATATCGAAGCCGCTATCGATTGGCTGCGCACGAAGGGCCTCGCTAAGGCTGCTAAGAAGTCGGGTCGCGTCGCGGCTGAAGGCCTGATCGGCTTGCGGGTTTCGGGCAAGAAGGGCGTTGTAGTCGAAGTGAATTCGGAAACGGATTTCGTTGCCCGCAATGAGGAATTCCAGTCGCTTGTGACGACGATTGCCAATGTGGCTCTGGAAAAGTCGGCTGATGTCGATGCGCTCAACGGTACGCATTACCCAGGCGGCGGCACGGTGCAGGAAGCCATCCAAAACGCGATTGCGACCATTGGCGAAAATATGACGCTTCGTCGTGCGGCCGAACTTACGGTTCATGAAGGCGTTATCGGCTCATACGTCCATTCGTCGATTGCCGACGGTCTGGGCAAGATCGGCGTCATCGTCGCGCTTGAATCAACCGGCAAGTCGGATGAATTATTGGCTCTTGGCCGTCAAATTGCGATGCACGTTGCAGCAGCGAACCCGCAGGCACTGAATGCCTCGGGCTTGGATGCTGGTACGATTGCTCGTGAAAAGGCTGTTTTGGCCGAGAAGAATGCTGGTAAGCCAGCCAATGTTATCGAAAAGATCGTCGAGAGCGGCATTAAGACCTATTACAAGGAAGTCTGCCTGCTCGAACAGTCTTACATACACGATCCGTCGAAGACCGTTGCGCAAGCTGTTAAGGATGCGGCTGGCCGCGTTGGTGGCCCTGTAGAGCTTAAAGGCTATGTCCGTTACGCCTTGGGCGAGGGGATTGAAAAACAAGAAAGCGATTTCGCCGCGGAAGTCGCGGCAGCATCCGGCGTCAAGGCCTGATGCAAGAGTTCAAAAGGCGGTGCTCGGCACCGCCTTTTTTTTGATAGCTTAGCAATAAAGGAGGCCACCCATGGCGGATATCAAGCGAGTACTTGTGAAATTATCGGGTGAGGCTCTTATCGCTGCGGATGGCTATTGGTTAGCGCCGGCAACTTTGTCGCGTTTGGCAGCCGATTTGGCGGCGGCTTCGCGCGCCGGTTATGAAATTGCCGTGGTTATCGGTGGCGGTAACATTATCCGAGGTGCAAAGGTTGGAGCCGCAGGGTGGATTGACCGCGCAACCGCGGACTCGATGGGCATGTTGGCCACCATTATGAACTCCATTGCGCTAGAGGGCGCGATTGAGGCGCATGGTACCTCCGCCCGGACATTATCGGCGGTTGCCGTTCCAACGATATGTGAGACTTATGCACGGCAATTGGCCTCGCACCATATGCAAAAGGGCCGTATCGTTGTGCTGGCCGGTGGTACGGGAAGTCCGTTTTTTACAACCGATACGGCGGCGGTTCTTCGGGCCGTCGAACTTAAATGCGATGCGGTATTAAAAGCGACACAAGTTGACGGTGTTTATACGGCTGATCCTAATAAGGATAAAACTGCGACCCGCTATGATCGACTAACCCATGACGATGCCATCGCGCGTGATTTAAAGATTATGGATACGGCGGCATTCGCACTAGCGCGTGAAAATCGCCTCAACATTTTGGTGGGTTCGGCGCATGGGGAAGGGGCAATTACCGCTATCTTGCGCGGTGAAGCGAAATCCACTCTGGTTACGCCTTGAAAGGGGTAGGCCTACGTCGTAATTAACGAGTCACATTTGTTTTGGTGCAGGAGCTGACTTTACCATGAGTGCAACCTTTGATCTTGCTGATTTGAAACGCCGTATGCAGGCGACAATTGCTTCTTATAAGCATGATCTGGGCGGATTGCGGACGGGCCGTGCCTCCTCCTCGATGCTCGATCCGATCCAAGTTGATGCGTATGGTTCGTTGATGCCGCTTAATCAGGTGGCAACCGTTACCGTGCCGGAGCCTCGGATGTTGTCTGTCCAAGTGTGGGATCGTTCGATGGCGGCCGCCGTTGATAAGGCCATTCGCGAAGCCAATCTCGGCCTTAATCCTCAAATGGAAGGCCAGATCATCCGCGTTCGTATTCCCGAATTGAACGAACAGCGCCGTAAAGAGATGGTCAAAGTGGCGCATAAATATGCCGAGGAGGCACGCGTTGCCGTGCGCCATGTCCGTCGCGATGGCCTCGATTTGCTCAAGAAACTTGAGAAAGACGGCAAAATGAGCGAGGATGATGCGGCAAGACAGTCGGACCAAGTTCAAAAGGCAACAGATCAGTCGATTGTTGAAATCGACCAGATTCTGGGGGCCAAAGAAAAAGAAATTATGCAGGTCTAGTTCGTGTAACCTTTTGGTGTTCTCAAACGTTACGTCACTATAATTTTGGTAAGGCCCTTTGTCCCCCACGATGACCGACCCTCGTTCTTATATTCCCGAACATGTCGCCATAATCATGGATGGCAATGGTCGTTGGGCGTCGCAGCGTGGGCTTCCAAGGTTTGAAGGGCATCGCCGTGGTGTCGAGGCGCTTCGGCGTACGATAACGGCAGCCGAAGAACTCGGTATTCGGTTTCTAACCGTTTATAGTTTTTCGTCCGAGAATTGGCGCCGTCCTGTGACTGAAATTACGGAATTAATGGGCTTGTTGCGCCGATTTATCCGAAACGATCTCGCGGATTTACATGCGCGTAATGTTCGCATCCGCGTGATTGGTGTGAATGACGGATTATCCGCCGATATTATTGCCTTGCTGGACGAAGCCGAGAAGTTGACGAGCGCCAATACGGGTCTAACCTTCGTCGTTGCCTTCAATTATGGCTCACGCCGCGAAATTACAGACGCCGTTCGTTCGATTGCCTTTGAGATTGCCGCTGGCAGGCTCAATCCAGCTGAGATCACGGAAGAAATGATCGCTAGCCGGTTGAATACGGCTGGCATTCCCGATCCTGATCTGGTTGTGCGTACGTCCGGCGAACAGCGGCTTTCAAACTTTCTGCTCTGGCAGTCCTCTTATTCCGAATTGGTCTTCAGTCCCGTTTTATGGCCGGATTTCGGTCATGATGCCTTGATGGCGGCCATTGATGCTTACCGCGTCCGTGATCGCCGCTTTGGTGGTCTGCCAGCTGCGATCGGCGGATCGCGTTGATTGCTCCGATTGAGACTTCTGGGCCCGAAACTGGGGTCCCCAAGCGTTCGTCTGAACTGCAAAAACGCGTTATATCGGCTCTTGTCTTAGCAGGCCTGGCGCTTGGCAGCGCCTGGTATGGTGGCGTGGTTTTCGCTGTTGTTTGGGGCGTCGCAGCAATCGCGGTCTTGCGTGAATGGAACGCAGTTCTTGGCTTATCGGGACGCCCCCTTTGGGTGTCCTTAAGCATCGGAACGCTAGGGATTGTAGCCGCTATTTCGTTAGTTTTAATCGATCATTTTTCACCCGTTATAGGATTCTTTCCGGCAATTTCAGCGGGCATCCTGATTGCTGTGTTGATCAGACGCCCGGATGTTTCACCGCTTTGGAATGTTCTCGGTCCGATTTATGCCGCATCGGTCGTGGTGGGTCCGTTAGCTCTGCGGGCTCGCGGACCTGAGGGGCTCTTGATCATTGTCTGGTTGTTTTTGGTTGTTTGGATATCGGATATCGGCGCGTTTTTCGTTGGACGTCGGATCGGCGGGCCTAAATTATGGCCGGCGGTTAGTCCTAAAAAGACCTGGTCGGGTTTCTTCGGTGGCCTCATTTCCGGGACACTGGTGCCAATTGCCGTCGTATATGCCGCTAAAATCGTTCTAGCGGTTCAGTGGATCGACGGTTGGTTGCTTTTATATCTTACCGTTTCAACAGCGTTGGTGTCAGAACTGGGTGATCTCTTTGAGTCGGCGCTTAAGCGTCGCTTTGGTGTTAAAGATACGGGGACCATTATTCCGGGGCATGGGGGCATTATGGACCGTCTAGATTCCTACACAGCGGCGGCCTTTTATGTCGTGATCATCACGGGGGTTATAGCGGTTTAAAGGCCGCGCTCATCATAAGCGGCATTTGATCGCCACATCCTGGCCCTATTTGTAATTCCCTCTCGGTTTCGACAGAATTTTGGTGGATTTAATGAATTTGACCGATTTACTCAATTATTTCGGCGGTGGTTTCCTTCATACCATCGTGCCCTTTTTGTTTGTCTTAACAATCATCGTGTTTTTCCATGAACTTGGACATTATCTTGTTGGCCGTTGGTGTGGCGTACGTGTTTCGACATTTTCTATCGGTTTCGGTCCTGAATTAATTGGATGGAACGACCGTAGCGGTACGCGTTGGCGGATAGCACTCTTGCCCTTGGGCGGCTTTGTTCGATTTTTCGGCGATGCCGATGCCGCTAGCACGCCAGACCATGAAGCTGCAGCCGAGTTTTCGGCCGAAGAGCGCGCGGTAAGCTTTATCTTTCAGCCGGTCTGGAAGCGCTTTTTAATCGTCTTGGCTGGGCCTTTAGCGAGCATTTTGCTTGGCGTCCTTATTTTTTCATCGAACGCCTATTTGAACGGACGGGTGGTTCTTATTCCGAAGGTGGCAAGCGTCGTACCAGAGAGTGCTGCGGCGGAAGCTGGATTTGAAACCGGCGATATTATCATTTCCGTCGATGGCACGGAGGTTGAAAGCTTTGTTGATGTTCAGCGGATCGTGGGAATGTATGCGGGTAGCCCGCTAACCTTCATGGTCAAGCGGGATGGCGCCCTCCTGCCGCTTACTGCGACACCGAAATTGCAGCTAAGAGAATCGATGGTGGGAACGCGCCGCATGGGCGTCCTAGGAATTGCTGCCGCGCGGGATGAAAGCACGCTCGTCGTCAAACAAGAGACGCTTTTGGGGGCTGTCGGGTTCGGCTTTCGCCAATCTTGGAGCGTGATTGAGAGCAGCGGTACCTTTTTAACCGGCCTAGTTTCAGGCCGCGCATCGCCTGATCAATTATCGGGGCCCGTTGGTATCGCTAAGATGTCAGGCGAGGTTGCCAAGCTTGGTTTCGGAGCTCTCATCGGCTTTGCAGGTCTTTTGTCGGTATCGATTGGGTTTTTAAACCTCTTACCCATTCCCATGCTCGATGGTGGACATCTGGTCCTGTTTGCGATTGAAGCTGTTCGGAAACGTGCTTTAGATCAGAAGGTTACGGAAATTATCTTTCGTGTAGGATTAGCGCTCATTTTATGTCTGACGCTCTTCTCGCTCTACATCGACCTTCGATGAGCGTTAGCGTTAACCATTGACTAATCCTGATTACAAAATTTGATGGGAAGTATCCTAAATATTTCCGTCGAGTGTTTGCAGTAGGCTCGAAAAGCGTTAAAAGGCATATGTCGTATTAGGCCATCCGCGATGGTGGGGTGGTTTGCTCGGATTGGGATCGTTTTGCAATGAAGTTAGCTAAAGCCGCATTTGCTCTTGGCCGTCGGTCGTTTTTCTTCCTTACGGTTGTCTTGATGCTTTCGTTCGGCGCGGTCATGCCGGGGCACGCTGAGGTGATCATTGTAAAGGGCAATAGCCGGGTCGATGTGACGACGATCCAATCTTATGTCACGGGCCAGTCGCTTGATGTGGCCAAGAAAGATCTCTTAGCAACCGGCCTTTTTTCGAGCGTTGATGTCGTCAAAAAGGGCGACGAAATCATCGTGACGGTGAAAGAAAACAACATCATCAACCGCGTCGCTTTTGAAGGTACCAAGCGTCTTAAGTCTGAGATGTTTGAGGGTGAGTTGCAGTTGAAGCCGCGTGGTGCATTTACGCAGGCCGCGCTGGATGCTGACATCGCCCGGATTAAGGAAATTTATCAGCGTGTTGGTCGTTCGAGTGTCGATGTTAAGTCGCGTATCGTTCAGCTTGAAAATGGCAAGATCGACGTTGTGTTCACCGTCAATGAGGGCAGCAAGACGGGCGTGAAATCGATTGAATTCGCCGGTAATGCTAACTTCTCGTCGGGTCGTCTGCGTGACGAAATGCAGACAACTGAGAGCAATTGGCTCTCGTGGATCAAGACATCTGACGTCTATGACGCAGATCGTTTAGCTGCCGACGCAGAGCTTGTTCGTCGCTTCTATCTCCGTCATGGCTATGCCGACATGCGCGTGGTCGATACCAAAGTCACCTATGATGAGGCAGCGGCCGGTTACCGCGTGCTGATCACGGTTGACGAAGGTAAGCAATATAAGGTTGGCGAGATTTCGGTCATCTCCAAAATTGCGGAAATTAGCCCTGAGTCGCTTCGTCCGAAGATCGCGCTTAACCAAGGTGACGTTTATAATTCGGATCTCGTTGAGAAGTCGATTTACGGCATCACGACGGAAGTTTCCTCTAAGGGCTATGCGTTCTCGCAGGTTCGTCCGAAGGGCGACCGTGACCCTGCGACCTCGACAATTAAATTGTCGTTCGTGGTCGAAGAAGGCCCACGCGTTTACATCGAGCGTATCAATGTTCGGGGAAATACCCGTACGCGCGATTATGTCATTCGCCGTGAGTTCGATATTGGCGAAGGGGATGCCTATAATAAGGTGCTCGTGGACCGCACAGAGCGGCGCTTGAATAATCTTGGCTTCTTTAAATCTGTGCGTATATCGAATGAGCCGGGCTCGACGCCGGATCGTGTGATCGTCAATGTGGATGTCGAAGATAAGTCGACGGGCCAATTCTCGATCGGTGGTGGTTATTCGACCTCTGAAGGTGTCCTCGCCGAAGTTGGTGTTCAAGAATCCAACTTAATGGGTAAGGGCCAGTTTGCTCGCGTTCGCGGTTCAACGGGTCAGTATTCGAAGGGCGTGGAGTTTAACTTCACGGAGCCTTATTTTTTAGATCGTCATTTGGCGGGTGGCTTTGACCTCTACTCCAAGCAAAATGATAATTCGCAATTTGCCTATTATTCTAACGTTAAGACCGGTGCTACGTTCCGCCTCGGAGCGCCGTTGACGGAAGAGTTCTCCATTACCGGCCGTTATTCGATTTATAATAACAACCTGACGATCACGGACTCTTCGAACGCTTCGCTCGCTATTCAAAGTGCGCAGGGCAATAATCTGACTTCAGCGCTTGGTTACACATTGGCGTATAACACGTTGGATAATGTGAACAATCCGCGTTCCGGTCAGATGCATGAATTGAAGCAGGATATTGCCGGTTTCGGCGGTGACTCGCGGTTCATTAAGACGACGGCTGATCTTAAATATTATCACGAATTATCAGACACCTTCACCGGTCTCATCAGAGGGCAGGCGGGTTACGTGTATTCTGATAATCTGCGCATCATCGATGGCTTCTTTATGGGCCCTGACTTGGTTCGTGGCTTCGCAATGTCGGGCTTTGGTGCACGCGATAGCAATACGGCGCAGGTTTCGCGTAATGCGCTGGGTGGCACGACATATCTCGGCGCCTCAACAGAGCTTCAATTCCCGCTCTTTGGAATGCCACGTGAGGTTGGCTTGAAAGGTGCAGTTTTTGCGGACGCCGGAACGTTGTTTGGCTATTCCGGACCAACCTCGAACGTTAATGTTGTTGGTGACGACAAGTCGATCCGTAGTTCCGTTGGTGCGGGCGTGTTATGGGCATCGCCAATTGGTCCAATACGGCTTGATCTTGCTTTCCCTGTGACCAAGAATGATTACGACCAGACGCAGGTCTTCAGGTTCTCGGCTGGTTCGACCTTCTAAGGTTGACCAGTTGTATATCTGGCCTTATTTGATTTGGATGATGTAGTGACGCGGAGTAACGGTCAATTTTTTGAAGTTACCCCGCGTAGCCTTTTGGAAATTGCGGAACTTACGGCCGCTTCCTTACCCGGTTCCACGCCTTCTGACCTCGTCTTTTCGGGTGTTGCAACCCTTGATCGTGCCGGTCCAACAGAGCTTTCTTTCCTTGATAATCCGGCATACCGCGCGGCATTACAGACGACCCGTGCTGGCGCATGTTTTGTCTCGGCAACAGATGCGCATTTGGTGCCAACCGGTACTGTGGCACTCGTTGTAGGCCACCCCTACGCCGCTTTTGCAAAGGCTGCGATGGCGCTCTATCCAGAGGCAGCGTTTCCGTCTCCGGTTTTTGGGCGCTTAGGTATTTTTCCGGGTGCAACCGTGCATGCCGAAGCTCGGCTAGAATCAGGAGTTTCACTTGATCCGGGTGTGGTCATTGGGCCAGGTGTTGAGATCGGTGAAGGCACGACGATTGGCGCGAACACCGTTATCGGCCCCTTCGTCCGTATCGGCCGTAATTGCCATATTGCCGCGAATGTAACAATCATACACTCACTGATCGGTAACGATGTTATACTCCATTCGGGCGTCTGCCTTGGTCAAGACGGCTTCGGTTTTGCAATGGGCCGCGAAGGCCATAGTAAGGTCCCCCAAATCGGCCGCGTGATTATTCAAGACAAGGTTGAGTTGGGTGCGCAAGTTACCGTTGATCGGGGCGGCGTCCGAGATACAATTGTCGGTGAGGGGTCTAAAATCGACAATATGGTCCACATTGCCCATAATGTGGTGATTGGTCGGCATTGCGTGATCGCTGCGCAAACCGGTATCGCAGGTAGCACCGAGGTTGGCGATTTTTGTGTGATCGGCGGGCAGGTTGGTTTAAATGGTCATATTAAAATTGGCCGGGGGACGCAGATTGCGGGTGGTAGCTCGGTTATTTCGGATTTGGCACCGGGGTCTAAGGTCGCCGGCTATCCTGCCAAGCCGATCAAGCAGTGGTTTAGGGACGTTGCTGTCTTAGGTCGTTTGGGCCAGACATCCCGTGGCGGTAAAAGCGGTTCGAATATGTCGGATATAAAGAATAGAACGGAGTCGGAAGATGAATGATACCAGCAAAAAGGAATTGGGAACCGCTGATATCCTGCGAATTCTTGAATTGCTTCCGCACCGTTATCCGTTCTTATTGGTCGATAAGATTATTGAAATGGATGGTGATGAGTCCTGTATAGGCATTAAAAATGTGACGTTTAATGAGCCGCAATTCAACGGCCATTTTCCAGGCCGCCCCGTGATGCCAGGCGTGATGCTGATTGAAGGAATGGCGCAAACTGCGGGCGCTTTATGCGTCGCCTCAAAGGATGATGCCGCGCCAAAGATTGTTTATTTCATGACGATCGATAATGCGAAATTCAGAAAGCCTGTCGGCCCTGGTGATCAGGTCCACTATCATCTGAAGAAGCTCCGCCAACGGGCTAACATGTGGTGGTTTCAAGGGACTGCAAAGGTTGATGGTAAAATCGTTTGCGAAGCTGAACTCAGCGCGATGCTCGTGAATTGAGGTTGTTCGCATGAGTAAAGTTACCCAAATTCATCCGATGTCGGTCGTCGACCCCGCTGCCAAACTGGGTGACGGCGTCATTGTCGGCCCGTTTTGTATCGTTGGTCCCGATGTAGAGTTGGGTGACGGGTCGGAGTTGGTAAGCCATGTTGCGATTTCCGGCCGCACACGGTTCGGCCCTAATGCGCGTATTTTTCCATTCGCGTCAATTGGTCATATTCCGCAAGATCTGAAATATCATGGTGAGGAATCGACGCTTGAAATTGGCGCGCAATGCATGATCCGTGAAGGCGTTACCATGAATCCCGGAACGGAAGGTGGTGGGCTTATCACGCGTGTTGGTGATCGCTGTACTTTTCTTGCCAATTCGCACGTGGCGCATGATTGCATCATCGGAAATGACGTTATTTTTTCCAATAATGTCATGCTCGCAGGTCATTGTCAGGTCGGTGATTTTGCAATTTTAGGCGGCGGCGCTGCCGTTCATCAGTTTTGTCGGATCGGTTCGCACGCCTTTATTGGCGGATTATCGGGCGTCGAAAATGACGTCATTCCCTATGGGATCGCGTTGGGCAATCGCGCGCATCTTGCTGGCCTCAATATGGTTGGTTTGAAACGTCGCGGTTTTTCGCGCGAAGCGATACAGGACATTCGTCGTGCCTATCGGCTTCTGTTCGCCGAGGAGGGTACGCTGCAAGAGCGTATCGAGGATGTTCAGGCCGATTTTGCCGATGATCCGATTGTCGTCGAGATTATCGAGTTCTTGCGCGCCAGCGGTACGCGTTCCGTGTGCACACCGCGCGATAGCAAGGCTGCGTAATTGATGCCGGTTGTGCCCGGCGAACGGATTGGTATTATCGCCGGTAGCGGCGATTTTCCTTTTGAAATTGCATCTTCGATTAAGCGGGCCGGAAATGACGTTTTCATCGTCGGCTTGCGCGGCTTTGCCGAACGCGGCGTCCGCTTATTTCCGCATGTCTATGCGGACATGCTCGATCCGCATTGCGTTTTGGACGCCTTAAGAAAGCGCGATATTCGGAAAGTCGTTTTGGCGGGTGGTGTTGCGCGTCCGGGCCCAATGGCGCTGTTTTCCATTTATACGTTTTTCCGCAACCGCGAGGAGTTGCGGCGTATCGTGAGCGGCGGCGACGATCGCATTTTGCGGGGTGTGGTTCGTCTTTTCAACGAAGAAGGTTTTGAGGTTTTAGGGGTCGATCAGGTAGCGCCAGATTTACTGGCTCCGCTTGGTAGTCTCGGTAGCGTTCAAATGAACGATGAGAGCAAGCCAGATATTGAGTTGGGTCTAAACTGTCTAGCGACCATGGGTCAGTTTGATTTCGGGCAGGCCGTTGTCGTCGGCGGCGGGCGGGTCTTAGCCATTGAAGGTCCGGAAGGAACGGACGCAATGTTACGACGGGTCGTCGAGCTTCAAAAAAATCGCCGTGTGAGTTTCGAAAAACCATGCGCCATTTTGGTTAAGGCCTCAAAGCTTCATCAAGATAGGCGCGTTGATTTACCTGCAATAGGACCCAAAACCGTCCAATCAGCGGTTAAGGCTGGATTGATCGGAATTGCGGTCGCTGCACACGATGTCATTCTTGTCGAAAAAGCTCGGCTGCTGCGAGACGCTGACCGATCAGGCATTTTTGTTGCTGGTGTTAAAGCATGACCTTGGCGCAATCGCCCTTACGGATCGGGATAATCGTTGGAGAAGTTTCCGGCGACGCGCTTGGCGCTAAATTGATCCCGGCGCTTCGAAATCGGTTCGGCACCCGACCGCTTGAGTTTTGTGGCGTGGCCGGATCCGCTATGAAACAATTAGGTTTTCCCAGTCTTTTTCTGCTCGAAGATATTGCCGTTATGGGCATTGTTCCCGTTATCAAACGGCTTCCCTCTTTGCTGCGACGAATAGCTGAAACCGCAGATGCCCTTATCGCTTTTCAGCCGGATATCTTGATCATTATTGATAGTCCGGACTTTACCCATCGCGTTGCGAAGCGGGTGCGTCGTGCGATGCCGGACTTGCCAGTTGTCGATTATGTCAGTCCCTCGGTTTGGGCGTGGCGTCCGGGTAGGGCTAAGGCCATGCGCGGCTATATTAATCACGTTTTGGCAATCTTACCTTTTGAGCCGGACGCGCATGAAAGACTGGGTGGACCAGCGTGCAGCTATGTCGGACACCCGCTGATTGAACGTTTGGATATTTTACAGCCGAACGATGTCGATCTGACCCGTCGGCATCAGCCTCCACCTTGCATTGTGGTGCTTCCTGGTAGTCGACGTTCCGAAATACAGCGGTTGATGCCAATCTTTCGGGATACGATACGTTTATTAGCCAGACGATCTGATAAGCCGTTAGAGTTTGTGTTGCCGGTTGTGGATCACGTTAGACCGATGATTGAGTCCGCACTGGCTGATTGGCCGATCAAGCCGAAACTTCTTTTTGGCGAAGCAGAGAAGTTCGCAGCCTTCCGTCGCGCCACCGCTGCACTAGCTGCGTCGGGGACGGTAACGTTAGAACTAGCACTTGCTCATGTGCCCATGGCGGTAGGCTATCGCGTAGGTGCCATCGAGGGACAAATACGACATTTCATTCATGTGCCGTCGATTGTCCTCGCTAATTTGATTATTGGCGAAAATGTCATTCCGGAGCGGATACAATCAGCTTGCAATCCGGAAAATTTAGTCGCTGATTTGCTGCCGCTCCTGAGCGATACGGCGCAGCGTCAAAAGCAGTTGAGCGGCTTTGAAAAACTTGGCCAGTTGATGGCGATCGGACCAACAAGCCCAAGCCAAAAAGCAGCAGATATTATTGCCGGCCTGCTAAGTGATACCCAATAAAAAAGGGGTGCCTAAGACACCCCTTTTTAGAATTTTTAAGCCTCAACGCCCGATCAACGCATATGCGACGGTACGTAGTCGCGCTTCGCAGCACCCGTATAAAGCTGACGCGGACGGCCGATCTTCTGACCTGGATCCTCGATCATTTCCTTCCATTGCGCGATCCAGCCAACGGTGCGTGCAAGTGCAAAGAGGGCGGTGAACATGGAAGTCGGGAAGCCCATCGCTTTCAAGGTAATGCCTGAATAGAAATCGATGTTCGGATAAAGCTTCTTCTCGATGAAATAAGAGTCGCTGAGTGCAATGCGCTCGAGTTCCATCGCTACATCGAGCAATGGATCATCCTTGATGCCAAGCTCGTTGAGCACTTCATGCGTTGTTTTTTGCATGATTTTTGCGCGTGGATCATAGTTCTTATACACGCGATGACCGAAGCCCATGAGGCGGAACGGATCGTTCTTATCCTTTGCGCGCGCAATGTAATGTGGGATTTTGTCGACCGTACCAATTTCTTGAAGCATCTTGAGAGCTGCCTCATTGGCGCCGCCATGCGCGGGCCCCCAAAGGCAGGCAACACCAGCCGCGATACATGCAAATGGATTGGCACCTGACGAACCGGCCAAGCGAACGGTCGATGTCGAAGCGTTCTGCTCATGGTCGGCATGGAGAATGAAAATACGATCCAATGCGCGGGAGAGGACCGGATTGACCTTGTATTCTTCGGTCGGAACAGCAAAGCACATCCGCAAGAAATTCGACGTATAGTCGAGATCGTTTTGTGGATATACGAAGGGCTGACCAATCGAATATTTGTACGCCATGGCCGCCAAAGTTGGGAATTTCGCGATCATCCGCATCGAGGCGATCATGCGCTGGTTCTCGTCCGCAATATCGGTTGAGTCGTGATAAAACGCCGACAGCGCGCCGACGCTCGCAACCATAACCGACATCGGATGCGCATCGCGGCGGAAGCCTTGGAAGAAGCGCATCATCTGCTCGTGCACCATTGTGTGGCGCGTAACGCGATAATTGAAATCTGCGCGCTGGGCTGGGTTCGGTAGTTCGCCGTAAAGCAGCAGATAGCAGGTTTCGAGAAAGTCACCGTGCTCGGCCAGTTGATCAATCGGGTAGCCGCGATAGAGCAGCACGCCTTCATCACCGTCGATATAGGTAATTTTAGACTCGCAGCTTGCCGTCGAGGTGAAGCCAGGATCGTAAGTGAACATGCCCGTTTGGGCGTAAAGCTTGGCAATATCGACCACACTCGGACCGATGGTTCCGTCCTTAACGGTGAGGTCCAATTTCTGATCAGCGACGTTTAAAGAGACGGATTTCGACATAAATGAGCTTCCTGAACGGATTTAGCCTGAAATTGCCAAAAGATCGGCACGGTGAATAGGTACTCCACTTAGGGGCGCTGCACAATCACGCTAAAGACTAATCCCCGCAGTGCAGCATTTCAAAATCGAAGGGTCTTGACGGGGTATTAAACCGTCAAATCCTGAAGGCGGGCAAGGCATTCTTCTCGACCCAAGACAGCCATCACATCGAACAGTCCCGGAGACGTGGACCGACCCGTGAGTGCTGCCCGTAAGGGTTGGGCGGCTTGACCTAATTTCATACCGTTGGCTTCGGCGAAGGCACGAACGGCAGCCTCAGTTGTCTCCGCCGACCAATTGGAGATAGCAGACAGACTTGGCAATATTGCGACAATGCGTTGTTTACCACCATCGTCCAAAATAGCTTCAGCCTTTGGTTCGAAGTTTAAAGGTCGTGTCGCATAAATAAAATAAGCGGAATCGACCAATTCGATCAGCGTTTTAGCCCGTTCTTTTAAACCGGGCATGGCCTTTAAAAAGTCGCCGCGCGCTTTTTCTGAAAGTGCCGGAGGCCAGCCGCGTTCATTACCGATTTCAGGCAAAAGGCTCTCGATCGCCGCAAGAAGATCCTCATCTGTGCTGGCTCGCATATAATGGCCGTTAATGTGCTCCAATTTGGCAAAATCGAACCGCGCGGGCGAGCGACCAATGGTTTCAAGACCAAAGGCCGCAATCATTTCATCGGTTGAGAAAAATTCCTGATCGCCATGGCTCCACCCGAGCCTGACAAGATAATTCCGCATGGCGGCGGGCAAATAGCCCATTGCACGATAGGCGTCGACACCGAGCGCGCCGTGGCGTTTTGAAAGCTTCGCGCCATCCGGTCCGTGAATGAGCGGAATATGCGACATTTCTGGAACAGCCCAGCCGGCCGCTTGGTAGATCTGCGTTTGGCGGGCGGCATTGGTGAGGTGATCATCACCTCGGATGACGTGAGTAACGCCCATATCATGATCATCAACGACGACGGCTAACATATAGGTTGGGTTACCGTCCGAGCGGAGCAACACCAAATCGTCGAGATCCTTGTTCTGCCACACGACGCGGCCTTGCACGTGATCATTGACGATCGTTTCACCCTCTTGCGGCGCCTTAAGGCGAATAACCGGCTTTCTACCCTCGGCAATGGCTGCTTTTTCGGCGTCTGATCCGCCAAGCTCCCGCCATCGGCCATCATAGCGCATAGGCTTTCCTTCGGCCCGTGCCTGTTCGCGCATCGCGTCGAGCTCTTGTTGCGATGCGTAGCATTTATAGGCATTGCCCGAAGCCAATAGGCTTTCAGCCACTTCGCGATGGCGCTCGGCACGGGAATATTGATACACGACGTCGCCATCCCAATCGATGCCAAGCCAGCGCAGGCCGTCTAGGATTGCCTCAATCGCCGCATCCGTTGAGCGCTCGCGGTCCGTATCTTCAATACGCAACAGCATTTTGCCGCCATGCCGCTTTGCATAGAGCCAATTAAAGAGCGCGGTTCTGCCTCCGCCAATATGCAAAAAGCCGGTTGGGGAGGGGGCAAAACGGGTAATAACGGGTGCAGACATTGATGTTCCTGAACTTCCTGGTTGCGGCTGGTCTTTTCACAACCTTACGGTTCTGGCCTCAGCGCGACAGTCCTGTACCATTGAATATCGACAAGGTTAAGTACAGATCCAAAAAAGGGCACGCTCATTAGATGCAGAAATGGCGTCCTGACCGACCATTGCGCGCCCAGGCACTTGGTGCGGCTCTTATTGGGCGATTAGCCAAGAGTCGGTCGCTCGGTTTTGCCGACGCCTATGCTTCTTTAAGGTCATGGCTAGCACGTGCCATTTTAGCCGAAATCGATGCAAGGCGTCCGGTGCTTTGGCTTGCCCCGCTTAGTATTTTGGGCGTTTTGATTTATTTTGTCGCTAACGAGGAACCCAACCTATGGGCGTCGCTCAGCCTCTCAGCTGTTCTGTTATCATCGCTTGTTATTTTTCGTAACGCTCGAGAGTCAATCCGTATTGCGTTGCTTGTTTTCTTAGCGATCATGTTTGGCTTTACGGCTGCCGGTTTACGAACACTGAGATCCGATGCGCCTATTCTCAAAGAGACGATGATCACTCGGGTCGATGCGATCGTCGAAACCATCGATTGGAGCGCCAATGGTGGTCATATATTGCTGCGCACGATCAAGTTCGGAAACAAGAGCGATGATATTCCCTTTCGCGTGAGGGCGACCATCGCCGGTCGTGCTGGCATTTCACCGGGTGACCATATATCCGGTTTGATCCGTCTTTTGCCGCCACCATTTCCCGCTCGACCCGGTGGCTATGATTTCGCGCGTGACGCTTATTTTGCACGTATTGGCGGGGTAGGATCTTTTCTCGGTGCCGTCAGTATTTTGCCGCCCGTGGATGTCGGATGGCGCCTTGCCTTGATGACATGGGTTGACCGTTTAAGATTGTCGTTAACTGACCGGATTGCGCAATCGATTGGTGGCCAAAGTGGTGCGGTCGCCGCAGCCCTATTTACGGGCAAGCGAGGTTATATTTCCGAGCAAACGAATGATGCGTTGCGCGCGGCAGGAATTTACCACGTCGTCTCCATTTCGGGCCTGCACATGGTTTTGGCCGCGGGAATGGTCTTTTTTCTCGTCCGCGGATTTCTTGTTTTAATTCCAAGTGTTGCGCTTCGGTATCCGATTAAGCAATGGGCAGCTGCGTGTGCCATGATCGGTGCCACGGCCTACGATATTTTTGCCGGCTCGGAAGTCGCGACCGAGCGGTCTTTGATCATGACGCTTGTGATGTTTGGCGCAGTGTTGATTGGGCGGCGCGCGTTATCAATTCGTAATCTCGCAATTGCAGCGTTAATCATTGTCGCCATGGAGCCTGAAAGTGTTTTGGGCCCGAGCTTTCAAATGTCCTTCGCGGCTGTTGCTGCTTTGGTTGCGGCTTTTGAGCGTTTACCGCCGAATAGTGATCGTCCACCGGCATTTGCTTCAAAACTCGCCAGCGACACGGGGAAAGGGCCACCGCCAACCCTGTTAGACCGCTTGTTAGGCTGGCTCTTGAGCCACTCAAAAACGGTCTTGCTAACAACACTTCTCGCCGAGGCAGCCACGGGTCCCTATTCGGCTTTTCATTTCCAGCGATTTCAACCTTTGGGCTTGATTGGTAACGCGATCACCATTCCACTGATTGAAAGTCTTGCCATGCCGATTGGCTTTCTAGGAGTTTTAGCGATCCCCTTTGGTTTGGACCATCTCTTCTGGCACGTCATGGGTTACGCCGTGGATGTGATGCTCTATCTCTCCGGCGTCGTCGCGGCCACACCTTTTGCGACACAGGCGCTGCCGGCGATTTCGATGAGTTGCTTGGTGAGCCTGACTTTGGGTCTTTTATGGCTCACGCTCTGGTCGTCCCGTCTGCGCTATTTTGGCGTTGTGCCGATCTTGTTTGGACTTGTTTTGACCTATCAAAGCACCCGTCCTGATGTGGTGGTCGCGCGCGATGGCTTATCTTTGGCAGCCCGAGGACCCGATGGAAAACTGATCGTCATGGGCAAAGGTGCCTCGGCTTTCGTCGTCGCCCAGTGGCTTTCTGCCGATGGCGATATGCGACGACCAAATGACACAACGCTTCGACAAGGAACTTATTGCAACGCGACAGGCTGTTTCGCACGTATGATTGACGGCAAATCCATCGCCATCAGCCTGCGCGAACGCGATTTATCGGATGATTGCAAAGCGGTTTCTATTGTCGTTACACCCCTTGAAATGCCGAATGAATGCAGTGCTTTGTCGGTTGATTCTAAAGTAACACAATCACTCGGCAGCGTCGCTTTATTGCCGAATGGGGCAGGGGGTTACCAGATATTAGGTTCCCGAACAGCTTCCTATGATCGGCCATGGTCGCAAAAGCCAAAACCGTTCACAGCACCGCAGAACACATCACCACCTGACGCCGAAGATCCGACCGATCAGCCAATCACACCACGTTAGTGGTAACGCCGCATCAAGCTCACCAATTTACCCTGGATCCGAACGCGATCTGGCCCCAAAACGCGCGTTTCATAAGCCGGGTTGGCGGCTTCGAGCGCGATGGAGGAACCGCGACGGCGCAAGCGCTTCAAGGTTGCTTCTTCATCGTCGATCAAAGCCACCACAATATCGCCCGTATCTGCGGTTTCCTGCTTTTTGATGATCACGGTATCGCCATCAAAAATACCAGCCTCAATCATCGAATCGCCCCGAACTTCAAGCGCATAATGATCGCCGCTTGATAACATATCGGGTGGCATACCGATCGTGTGGCTGCGCGATTGAATGGCTGAAATCGGCGTACCCGCCGCAATGCGCCCCATAACCGGAATGGATACAAAGGCGGGTGCATCATTCGCAGCACTTGGCCGATTGCGGCCAAGGTCGCCCTCAATAACGCTCGGATTAAATTTCGTGCGTGGCGTGTGATTGGGCAAGGCCTGTTCCGGTAATTTAATCACCTCAATGGCACGCGCGCGATTGGCTAAACGCCGAATAAATCCACGCTCTTCCAAAGCCGTAATCAGCCGGTGAATGCCCGACTTTGATCGCAAATCGAGCGCATCTTTCATTTCGTCAAAAGAAGGCGGTACGCCATCGGAAGCCAGCCGGTCTTGAATAAAACGAAGAAGCTCAATCTGCTTGCGGGTCAACATAAGGCGGCATGCTCCGTCTAAAGGCCATCGACTCAAGGCCAAAACAAAAGATGAACAGACCTATCTGTTCTTGATGTGTTCTGCAAGTAGAATTTTCTTACAACCGAATAATCCGGCACTTCTCGCCCGCATTTTGCGCCGGGGCATTGGGGTTACGCAATACTAAAGCACCAGCCTCTGCACACACGCGGATCATCGAGGAATCTTGCAGCTCATAGGGCGTCGCAATTGGCAATCCATCCGAGTCGATGGTCAGCGATGCGCGAAGGTAATCTTGGCGTTTGTCGTTTGGTCGAACAGCGCAACCTAAAACAGCCGGTTCCGATAGATCACGTCCCGCATCCGGGTCGCCTTGCATCGCTCGGATGAGGGGCATCAGAAACAGACGCGCGCAGACATAGGAGGACACCGGATTACCGGGTAGTCCCAAGATCGCCATTGGCCCCAGCTTGCCATGGATCAGCGGTTTGCCCGGACGCATCGCGATGCGCCAGAAACTCAACTCCATGCCGCGCCGCGTCAGAGCGTTCTGCACAAGGTCATGATCGCCGACGGATGCGCCGCCAAGCGTTACCAAAACATCCGCGCCCTCTGCTTCCGCTGCCAAGATACCGCGTTCGAGCGCTAGGAAACTATCACCCGCAATACCGAGCTGAATGGCTTCTCCGCCTGCCAAGTTAACAAGCGCCGCAACGGTCAAATGATTGGACGCCACAATTTGATCTTGGCTCGCATGCTCGCCCGGCAGCACCAACTCATCGCCTGTCGCTAATATAGCAACCTTTGGCTTGCGATAGACGGATAGAGTTCCATGCCCCATGGCGGCGGCAAGTGCGAGGCTCCGTTCGTTCAGCCTATGGCCTTCGGCGAGCAAGACGTTACCTTCGGAAAAATCGAGGCCTATTTTTCGTATATGGCGGCCTTTGACTTCCGGAATATCGACAACAACTTGATCATCAATACGCGTTGCATTTTCTTGCAATAAAATCGTGTCAGCGCCCTCAGGCACGGGTGCACCGGTGAAAATCCGGACGGCCTGCATGGTGCCAATGGGTTGATCAAATCCATGACCGGCGGCGGACTCACCTATAATGTTCAGTGCATTTCCCTTTTGCTGCACGTCTTCGCCGCGAACGGCATAGCCATCCATGGCAGAGGAATGAAAGGGCGGTTGCGTCCGCTTGGCCTGGACGTTTTCGGCCAGCGTTCGGCCATAGGCATCGTTGATTGAAATGGTCTCAGCATCAATCCGGTTTGCTGAGGCTAAAACGCGGGCAAGGGCTTCTTCAACGCTGATGAGCGACATCGGTTACGGCTCGATCCGAAAGTGGCCGGATTTACCACCGCGCTTCTCGGTGAGTCTAATCCCGTCGATCCGCATGGTGCGATCAGCCGCCTTCACCATGTCATAGATGGTAAGACAGGCAACTGATACGGCCGTTAAAGCTTCCATCTCAACACCCGTCTGGCCGGATAGTTTCGCCGTTGCGCGAATTTTAATGCCCGGCAAGGCATCGTCAGGCTCTAATTCAACGGTGATTTTTGACAGCATGAGCGGATGACACAGCGGAATAAGATCCGATGTCTTTTTCGCCGCCATAATACCGGCGATGCGTGCCACGCCTAATACATCGCCCTTTTTGGCGTTGCCGCTTTTGATCAGGGCAAGTGTCTCGGCCGACATGATCACATGCCCCTCGGCGGTCGCCTCCCGTTCGGTGATTGGCTTTGACGAAACATCGACCATGGAGGCTGCACCGGTATCGTCAATATGGGTCAATGTGCTCATGACGATGGTCCGAATAATAAATCATGCGTCGCGGCTGCAACATCCGCCTGCCGCATCAAGCTCTCTCCAACCAGCAATGTCCGAATATTGGCTTTGCCCAGACGTTGGACATCCGCAAACGTAAAAATCCCGCTCTCACCGACGATAATACGGTCCGATGGAATGAGCGGCGCGAGCGTTTCCGAAACCTCTAACGAGACCTCGAAGGTACGAAGGTTCCGATTATTGACACCAATAAGCTTGGTGCCAAGCGGTAATGCCCGATCAAGCTCGGCGCGGTTATGCACCTCGACCAACACATCCATACCAAGATCGTGCGCCGTGTTGGTGAGTTCGCGGGCCGTGCCATCATTAATGCCGGCCATGATCACGAGGATGCAATCAGCACCCCAGGCTCTCGCTTCATAAACCTGATAAGGTTCGTAGAGAAAATCTTTTCTGAGCGCGGGCAGGGCTGTTTCTGCCTTTGCTTGCCGCAAAAAATCTGGATGGCCTTGAAAGGATGGCTCATCGGTTAAAACCGAAAGGCAGGTGGCACCGCCTTTTTCGTAGGCTTTTGCGAGCGCCGGCGGGTCAAAATCGGCACGGATGAGCCCTTTCGATGGACTCGCTTTTTTGATTTCAGCAATCAAACCAGGGCGATTTTGTGATAGATGGTATTGAATGGCTTTTGCAAAACCGCGAGGAGCAGGTGCTTGAGCGGCGAGTGTTTTAATTGCCTCATCGGAAATTCGCTGTTTTGCCGCGGCGATTTCAGCCCGCTTATACACTTCGATTTTTGCCAGAATATCATTCATGGTCGATTACGCATTCGATATGTCGACAAGTCGGGCAAGCGTCTTCCGCGTAACACCCGTGTCAATGGCATTTGCGGCCATCGCAACGCCTTCCTTTATATCTTTCGCTTGATTGGCAACGACCAAGGAGCCGCCCGCATTGATCAAGGCAATATCGCGATAGGGCGACTTTTCTCCATTCAAAACGGCCATCAAAGCAGCTGCATTGTGTTCGGCATCGCCGCCTTTCAGCGATGAGCCATCAACACGCGTCAGCCCGGCATCCTCTGGCGTGATCGTGAAACGCCGCATGGTTCCATTCTTTAACTCAACAATATCGGTTGTGCCTGTTGTGGTGATTTCATCAAGCCCATCGGACCCATGCACGAGCCAAAGATCGGTCGAGCCAAAGGATTTCAACACTTCCGCCATGGGTTCAAGCCATTGCGCGGAGAATGAACCGACCAATTGACGCTTCACGCTGGCGGGGTTCGACAGGGGACCCACCAGATTAAAGACGGTTCTGATCCCAAGCTCAACGCGAACAGGGCCTACGTGACGCATAGAGGCGTGATGGGTTGGTGCAAACATAAACCCAACACCAGCCTCGCGAATGCACCGGCTAACGCCTTCCGGATCAAGACCAATCTTGACGCCCAACGCCATCAAAACATCGGCCGCGCCCGAGCGTGACGACAACGCCCGATTGCCGTGTTTGGCAACCGGTACGCCGGCAGATGCAACAATCAGCGAGGCAAGTGTCGAGACATTATAGCTGCCAGAATGATCGCCACCCGTTCCAACGATATCGATCGCGTCATCGGGCGCGTCCACGCGAAGCATACGAGCCCGCATTGCCGAGACAGCACCCGTTATTTCATCAACGGTTTCACCACGCACGCGTAGTCCCATCAGAAAGGCGGCCGTTTGCGCTTGGGTGGTTTCGCCGGATAGCATTTGTCCGAATGCGTCTTCTGCCTCGACACGAGATAAAGTTGCGCCGGTTGCCAGCTTTGCAATGATCGGCTTCATCGCATCCATTAATGTGCCCCTTTGGTACGACCGGTCTTCCGGTTCCAATCCGATGCCATATCGAGAAAGTTTTTGAACATCACGAGGCCATGCTCGGACAGAATGCTTTCCGGATGAAACTGGACACCGTGGACGGGTAGCGTCTTATGCGACAGGCCCATGATCAAGCCGTCATCGGTCTCTGCTGTGATTTCAAGATCATTCGGGCATGATACGCGATCGACAATCAGCGAATGGTAACGCGTCGCCTTGAAGGGGCCGTTGATCCCCCGAAAAATTGTTTTCCCCTGATGGTGAACGGTCGAGAGCTTGCCATGCATGGGCAGCGGGGCACGGATGACATTGCCGCCAAAACACTGCCCCATGGCCTGCATACCGAGGCACACACCAAAAATGGGGATCGTCTTTGACGCTTTTTCAATCGTTTCGAGACAAATGCCGGAATCGTTCGGCGTACCCGGTCCGGGAGACAGAACAATAGCATCAGGCGCCGACGCGATGAGGGCATCGGTTGTGATGTCATCGTTACGGATAACCGTCACCTCCGCGCCCAGTTTTCCGAGATCGTGAAACAGGTTGAAGGTGAAGCTATCGTAATTATCGATTAGCGTAATGCGGGTCATGCTTATTGTCCCCGTTTCGCAAAGCTCGCAAAGCGAACCGCCTCATCGGCTGCTCTAAAGAGCGCCTTCGATTTATTGATGCATTCTTGCTGTTCGGACATCGGGTTGGAATCGTACACGATCCCTGCACCCGCCTGTACATGCATTTTGCCGTCTTTAACGATGGCCGTGCGCAAGACGATACATGTATCCATTTCGCCATTAGCGCCAAAATAGCCGATACAACCACCATAGGGGCCGCGCTTGTCACGCTCTAGCTCGTCAATGATTTGCATGGCGCGGACTTTCGGCGCGCCCGATACGGTGCCTGCCGGGAAGCCTGCGGCTAAGGCGTCGAGTACATCGTATTGCGGAGCCAGATCACCTTCGACATTCGAAACGATATGCATCACATGGCTGTAGCGCTCGAGGAAGAAGGAGTTCGTCACCTCAACGCTTCCCGTTTTGGCGACACGCCCCACATCATTCCGGCCCAAATCGAGCAGCATGAGATGTTCTGCGCGCTCTTTTTCATCCGCTAGGAGCTCTTCTCCTAAGGCAAGATCTTGGGCTTCCGTCGCGCCGCGTGGTCTTGTGCCGGCGATGGGACGGATCGTTACGCGGTTATTTCTTACCCGAACTAGAATTTCCGGCGATGAGCAAATCAACTGAAAACCATCGAAGTCCAAATAGGCCAAGAAGGGCGCGGGATTAACCCGCCTGAGCGCCCGATAGAGCGAGAAGGGCGGCAATTCAAAGCGTGTTTCAAAGCGCTGCGACAGGACGACCTGAAAAATATCCCCCGCGCGAATATACTCTTTCGCCCGTTCAACCATACCGAGATATTCAGCCTCGGAGGTATTCGATTGCGCCTCCGGTAACGACGGAATATCAGCCGCCACTTGCGCGCCCGATGGCAAAGGCCCGTCGAGTGCCAATCCGATTTCTTCAAGCCTTAAAACCGCTGCTTCATAGGCGGCGCGCGGCGCGATGCCATTCTGCGGACGGATCGGAGTTACAAGGTTGATCTCATCTTTAACGGAGTCAAAAATAACCATCACTGTTGGACGAACCATAATTGCATCGGGTACGCCAAGCGCGTCAGGATTAGGTTCGCCTAAGCGTTCCATGTGACGAACCATGTCATAGCCCAGATAGCCGAAAACACCATTCGCCATCGGTGGCAAGCCCGCATCAAACGGAATGGCACTTTCCGCGAGCAATGCACGAAGTGCCGCAAGCGGCGGCTTGCCACAAGGCTCAAAATGCGTGCGGTCGACAAGCGCGTTGCGATTAATCTCGGCATCAGCACCGCGGCAACGCCAAATAATATCGGGCTTTAAGCCGATAATGGAATATCGGCCCCGAACAGCGCCGCCTTCAACAGATTCAAGCAAGAAGGCGTTACGCCCATCACCCGCCGTCAGTTTAAGAAACGCCGATACCGGCGTCTCGAGATCGCCAACCAAGACGGTTCGAAGAAGTTGCGTTTCCCCGTCCAGATAGGCTTCTTCGAAACGAGGATAGTCGGGCTGGAAAATCATCGCGGCCTCAGTTTACCCCAAGGGCCATGCCCAACACTTTATCATTCACCGTTACGCCAAGTTCTTTCTGCGTTTCGGCAACATAAGCATTCGCATAATCATCCGCCAAAGAGAGCTTAACTTCATTCATGATTTTGCCCATCTCGGCCAAGGCGGTTGCGGACGACGCTAGCTCAGCCTTCGTTACGCGCATGATCACGCGCTCTAATGGTTGGCCGCCAATGGCAGAGCCTGCCGCGCCCTCGGGTACCGCAAAGAGCTGTGCGACAGCCGATTGCGGCAATTCCTTATTTTGGCCGTTACGCTTCAGGCCCGTGACGGTCTTGATCGATACGTTCAACGCGCTCGCAACCTCTTGCATGGTTTTGCCGGTATTGAGTGAGGCGACCAATTCAACGCTCTTTGCCGCAAGACGCGCATTCAGATCATCGTCTTGCCACGCCGCAATGACCTTGTCTTTCACTTCGTCAATTGGCCGTTCGCGCGCTGGCGTGATGCCTTGAACGTCAAACCAAACATAGCCAGCCATGCGCGTCGCAAGCGGCTCGTTATCGACACCAATATCAGAGCTAAAGGCCGCATTCAAAAGCGTATCGCGCTCTGGAATAGCGTCAATGGAAGCACCATCGGGTGTGCGTCCTGCGCGATCTGTTGCGTCCAATACCGAAAGTTTTAATGACAGGTCTTTCGCAATCTCGGCCAATGGCTTTGCGGACGCGCGTTGGTCTTCGACCTTATCATGGAAGTCGCGGATCAGCTCTTTACCCTTGGAAATAGCAAGAGCTGCACGAATTTCTGGCAGCGCTGACTCAAAGCTCCGCGTTTCCGCAGGTACAATATCGCTGACGGTCACGAGAATAAAACCGAATTTACCCGTCACAACATCGCTCACCGCGCCATTAGCGAGACCGAAAGCCGCTTCCGCAACCGCGGGATCAAGAATGCGCTGCTTTTCAACAAGACCTAAATCGGTATCGGCCTTTTGCAGCTTCTTTTCAGCGACAATATCATCGAAACTTGCACCCGATTTGATACGATCGGATGCAGCTTTCGCGTCGGCTTCGGACGCGAGCACCAATTGGCGAACCGCACGCTTTTCCGGGAAGGTATAGCGCGTTGCAAGATCCGCGTCATATTTCGCGCGTGCATCAGGCTCGGCAATTGAATCGGGCGAAACAAGATCGGCAGGCGACAAAGCGACATAGGCGATCTTGCGATATTCGGGCGCTTTGAAGCTTTGCTTATTTTCGTCAAAAAATTTTGTAAGCGTCGCGTCGTCAGGCGTAACCGATGCACCGATCTGGTCCTTGCCAATTACGATGAATTCAGCCGAGCGTTCCTCATTAGTGAAGACGTTCAGTGCGTCACTGACAAGGGTTGGTACTTGAGGTGCACCGGCGAGCGATTGGATGATCTGCTGCCGCAGGTCAAGTTTGCGCTGCTCGGCAATAAAGCCTGCCTCTGTATAGCCCGCCGCACGAAGCGCTTCGTTGAAGCGAGCTTTATCGAATTGGCCGTTCGGTCCGGTAAAATTCCTGTCAGTCAGGAGTTTCTTGACGATGGCCTCGTCGGAAATGCCGAGCTTCATACCACGGGCCCGATCATCGAGAGCGGCCTCGGAAATCATGCGACCGAGAACCTGTCGGTCAACGCCGACAGAAAGCGCCTGTTCGGTCGTGATGTTCCGGCCATAGCGGCGCGACATGGATTGAAGCTCGGTTTGAAAGGCCGTCCGGTAGGCTTGGCTATCGATTTCGCTCGAACCAACGGAAGCGACCGTCCGCAGACCATAGCCGCGGAAAATGTCGCCAATGCCCCACAGGGCAAAGCTGAAGACGAGAAAGCCGAACATGACCGTGATAACAATCCGGCCAACCAAGCTTTGTCCTGCTTTGCGAAATCCATCCATCATGAGAAGTAATCCAATCCTACCATTAACCTGACCCGCCCCATCATAGGCAAGGAGCGCGCCGCCTGCAATTCGATGCTTGGCAAAGCGCGTTTGGCGGCCAGATGCAAGCAAAAGAAGCATATAGGCGGTTTATTTCTTGCCCATCTTGTGTCTTTTAGGAAGAAAGAGACCAAATCATAGAAATAAGAGAAAGGTGCCCCATGACCCGCCCAATTCGCCCGCTTGTTGCCGGAAACTGGAAAATGAATGGTTTGCACGCCGCACTCGCCGAATTCGACCTCATGGGTGCGGGAAATGACGTGGCAACGCGCCGAGTGGTCGATTTAATGATCTGCCCGCCCGCAACGCTGATTTCGGCTTTGGCCCATGCCGCCATTGGGCAGTGCATCGCGATTGGCGCGCAAGATTGCCACCAGAAGGATACTGGCGCGCATACGGGGGATATTTCGGCTCAAATGCTCGCCGATGCCGGGGCGTCCGCCGTTATTGTCGGCCATTCCGAGCGCCGAGCCGATCATGGCGAAACCGATACGATTGTTCGCTCTAAAGCGGAAGCCGCATATCGGAATGGGCTCACGGCCATCATTTGCGTGGGCGAAACCCGCGCCGAGCGCGAAGCGGGCAAAACACTCGCCGTCGTCCGTCGCCAGCTCAAAGGCTCGGTTCCAGACGGAATGACCGCGCGGGATATCGTAATCGCCTATGAGCCCGTTTGGGCGATTGGCACCGGATTAACGCCAACAGCCAAGGATGTAGAGGAGGTCCATGCCCTCATCCGCGCCGATTTGAAGAAGATCGTCGGCAAAGACGAGGCCGCCAAAACCCGCATCCTCTATGGCGGCTCGGTGAAGCCTTCAAATGCTAAGGAATTGATGTCGGTCGCCAATGTGGACGGCGCACTCGTGGGTGGCGCAAGCTTAAAAGCTGATGATTTCTTAGGGATTGCGGCGGCCTTTCATCAATAAGCAGGCTATGGCTTTGAATTTTTCCAAGCCATACCCCATATTCCCGCTTTGATCCTAAGCGCGGCCCGTGTTAAAGCCGCGCCAGATTTATTTAACGGTTCGCCGAAGGCTTATAGTTTTATGCAGCAAGTTCTCATCGTCATCCATCTCCTCATCGTTATCGCGCTGGTCGCCGTGATTCTGCTGCAGCGCTCCGAGCAGGGCGCGTTGAGCGGTCTTGGCGGTGGGGGCAGTGGCGGCCTTGGCGGTTTGATGACCGGTCGCGGGCAGGCCAATTTGCTCACCCGCACGACCGCCATCCTGGCGGCGGCGTTCTTTGCGACGAGCCTGTTGCTTGCCATCATTTCGGGTAATTCGAGCGCGCCTAAGTCGGTGATCGATCAGGCAGCACCTGCTGCGTCAGGTACTGCCCCTGCTCAGCCCGCTGGCGTTTTAGATCAGCTTAAGCAGCTTGAAGGTCAATCCAAGCCTGCCCAATAAATGCTGTTAGCAAGAATTGAATGAAACGCCGGAAGGAAACTTCCGGCGTTTTTATGTGAGGCCTGTTTGGCTTCGTTTTCATGTGAATAGTGTAACTCGGTCTTTGGCGAATCATCAAAGCGCCTTTAAAAGGAAAACCCCATGGCACGGTACATTTTCATCACCGGTGGCGTGGTGTCTTCTTTGGGCAAAGGGCTTGCGTCGGCGGCTCTGGGTGCTCTTCTTCAGGCCCGAGGATACTCGGTTCGCCTCCGCAAACTCGACCCTTATTTGAACGTCGATCCGGGCACGATGAGCCCTTATCAGCATGGCGAATGCTTTGTGACAGATGATGGCGCCGAGACCGATCTCGATCTTGGCCATTATGAGCGGTTCACGGGTCGGCCCGCGACGAAGCGCGATAATATTACCACCGGTCGCATCTATCAGGACATCATTACCAAAGAGCGCCGCGGCGATTATTTGGGTGGCACCGTGCAGGTTATCCCGCATGTCACCAACCACATCAAAGAATTCGTGCTGGAAGGCAATGAGGGCGTTGATTTCGTTCTCGTCGAAATCGGCGGAACGGTAGGTGATATTGAAGGCCTGCCATTCTTCGAGGCCATCCGCCAATTGGGCAATGATTTGCCGCGCGGCCACGCCGTCTATGTGCATTTGACCCTGTTGCCTTATATTCCCGCGGCGGGTGAGCTTAAAACCAAGCCGACGCAGCACTCAGTTAAAGAGCTGCGTTCTATTGGTATCCAGCCCGATATTCTGCTTTGCCGCTCAGATCGTGAAATTCCGGTAGAGGAACGCCGCAAGCTCGCGCTGTTCTGCAATGTGCGTGAAACCGCCGTGATCGAAGCCCGCGATGTGTCGTCAATTTACGCCGTACCAGCCGCCTATCACGCAGCCGGTCTCGATAAGGAAGTGCTCGCGGCCTTTGGTATTGAGCCCGCGCCAAAGCCCAATCTTGCGCGTTGGAAGGGCGTCACCGACCGGATCAATAATCCGGAAGGCGAGGTCACCATCGCGATTGTCGGCAAATATACCGGCATGAAGGACGCTTATAAATCGCTCATCGAGGCGTTAGCCCATGGCGGTATCGCCAATAAGGTAAAGGTCAATCTCGATTGGATCGAGTCGGAAGTGTTTGAGCGCGAGGACCCAGCGCCGTTTTTAGAACATGTCCACGGCATTCTGGTGCCCGGCGGCTTCGGCCAGCGCGGGGCAGAGGGTAAAATCAACGCGGCGCTTTTTGCGCGTGAGCGGGACGTGCCCTATTTCGGCATCTGCTTCGGTATGCAAATGGCGGTGATCGAAGCCGCCCGTAACCTTGCCGGTATCAAAGACGCCAACTCGACAGAATTCGGTCCCTGCAACGAGCCATTGGTCGGCCTGATGACCGAATGGATGCGCGGCAACGAGCTTGAACAGCGCGCAGCCCAAGGCGATCTCGGCGGAACAATGCGGCTAGGCGCCTATGAAGCGAAGCTTGAAGCCGATAGCCACATTGCCAAGATTTACGGCAACACGATGATCTCTGAACGCCACCGCCACCGCTATGAAGTCAACATGGCGTATCGCGCGAAGTTAGAGGAAAAAGGCCTTGTATTTGCAGGCGTTTCTCCCGATGGCTTGTTGCCTGAAACGGTCGAATTCCCGGATCATCCGTGGTTCAT
>CANGPL010000036.1 GCA_947455725.1 Hyphomicrobiales bacterium
CGACCATCAAGGCCCGGATCGCGTCTTGGCGGCGCTTCATTTCACCGGCAGAGAAGGTCGGCTGCGGGCGGGCGCCATTGTTCCGATAATCTACAATTTTAGGACGGTCGGACATGTTCAACTCCATTTTGAATGAACTTTTCAGCTTTTCGAGGCGTATGCCGGGGCGACATAAGCTGCCGAGCTGAAAAGCAAATGACGTAAAAAGTGTTCCAAAAACAGCTAATTAGCGTGATTTCGGGCCAATTTATCGTAAAGCCACGCCTACAATGTGAAGCTTTTTGCCCCTTGGGAAATTTAATAATATTATAACCCGATAAGCAGACCAATGCCGGTGGCGTCATTTGCGATGGCCATTGACGCCCATTGGAGCCATAAGGATAAAGAGCGTTATTGGTGAGGTTATTGATGCGCAATATTCCGACGGATATCCTCCGTGCCTTCGTGACGATTATTGACCTGCGGGGTTATACGCGGGCCGGCGACAGGCTTGGCCGATCGCAACCGGCGATCAGCCTTCAGATGAAGCGGCTGCAGGAATTATTGGGCGTTACCTTATTCGATAAAGACGGCAACGACACCCAGCTCACGGAAGCGGGCGAGATCGTTGCCGGCTATGCACGGCGTATCTTGGCGCTTAATGACGAGATGATGCTTCGGATATCGAGCCGCAACTCAAGCGGTAAACTGAGGCTGGGAATTCCGAACGATTACGCGGATCACCTTTTGCCTACGCTGATGAGCGATCTCAAGATCGATTCAACGACACTCTCTTTTGACGTTGTGTGTGATGTTTCGCATGAACTCTTAAAGGGCCTCCGCTCGGGCTTGTTGGATGTTGCCGTTGCCATGACCTCGGAAGGACCGGCAGAAGGTGCCGTGATCACCTGGCGCGAACCTATCTCTTGGTATGGCGCTCGAAACAATCAGAAGAACACAAGCTCGGAGCCTCTTCGCATTGTCTGCTACCCCGAAGGCTGCCTCTACCGCCGAAACATGCTCGGCGCCTTGCAACGCGATGGACGTAGCTTTGAGATCGTCTATTCAAGCCCAAGCATTTCCGGGATTGAAGCCGCCGTTTCCACGGATTTTGGCGTAACAGCCCTTGCCAATCGACTTGCACCAAAAAAGCTAAAGCGCCTTGAGGAATCCAAAAACCTACCGAAACTATCGGACGTTATCGTCGGTATTTATCTCAACAATAAAATCGATTCCAATGCAGCCCGAAGCATAGCGGCGCGACTTGCTGATCTTTTTGCTGAAGGCGGAAGCCCGCTAAAAGCTGTGCACGGGCATGACGGGTTAAAGATCGGCGCTGCGTAAGATGGACATGCGATTGCATGATCCGATTGAACTCAAAGGCCGATCATTCAATATCGATCAATGATAACGCAGGCCAGTAGGTTGAGACCAATTTTTCTGAAAGCGGGTAACCGACGAAAGCTACGGACTATACAGCCTATTTTGGATAAATATTTCCTACGATGCCTTTGGTCCGTTAATTGGCGTATAATGGTCAGACTTGATAAGATCAGAAGCTTTTTCTGCGACGCAATACGTCGCCGCCACAGTGTTCGCCGAGACGATTGCAGGCATCACCGACGCATCGACGACGCGCAAAGCCTCGATGCCATGGACGCGCAAATTTGTCGGATTAACAACTGCCATCTCGCCATGCCCCATGCTGCATGTGCCGACCGGATGAAATAATGTCCCCACCGTTTGACGAATAAAGGCTTCAATTGCGCCATCGCTTTGAACGTCAGGGCCCGGGCTAACCTCGCGATCAAGATGGGGTTTAAAAGCTGACTGCGAGACGATATGGCGAATAAGTTTAACGCCCTCACGCAGCGTATGCATGGTGCTCTTGTCGCGAAAAAAATTAAAGATAATCGACGGCTTTTCGTGAGGATCTGCACTCTTTAAGCTGATATTTCCGACGCTGTTTGGTCTGAGTTCCGTTACATGGAGAAGGAAACCATGCCCTGTGAAACCTGCGGCATTTTGAGTGTTTGCAACGCCCGCACAGAAAAAGAGTTGTGCGTCGGGTCGCTCAATTTCTGGACGTGTCGAGATAAATCCACCCGCCTCTGCAGTTGTTGACGCGAATACACCGCGTCGACGTAAAAACCAATCTACCACATGCATAATATTACGCGGCAGTGCCTTCCACGAAATGCCGTAAGGCGCTGTTGTCTTAGCCTTATATTCAAGCGTGATATCGAGATGGTCTTGAAGATTTTTACCAACACCCGGCAAATGATGGATAACGGGAATATCATGTGCTTCTAACTCATGACGATCCCCTATGCCCGACAGCATCAAAAGATGGGGCGACACGAATGAGCCCGCCGACAAGATAATTTCTTGCGCCAGTATTTGTTCTTTGCTGTCTTGGCATTCGACTTCAACACCAATGGCGCGACGTCCATCGAGTAAAACGCGAAGCGCTTTCCTGTTCGATAGGATTGTCAAATTATCGCGATGGCGGATTGGATCAATATAGGCTGCCTCCGCGGAATGGCGTTCGCCTTTACGGTGTGTGAACGTATAATAGCCTACGCCATTTTGGCGTTCACCGTTAAAATCAGCATTAAAATCAAATCCGGCTTGCTGCGCCGCTTCTAAATACACATTGGTCATTGTATTGACGCTGCGTGGTGGCGCTAAATTCAGAGGGCCGTCGATACCATGATAGGCGGGATCAATCAGGTCACCGAGCGCTTTATTTTTAACTTTGATTTGCTTTGCCGTCTTAGCATCCGCCAATAATTCAAATCGTTCGATCTTTTTGAAGTAAGGGAGAAGGTCATCATAACCCCAGCCCTCATTTCCTAGATCACGCCAATGATCAAAATCCTCACGCTGCCCGCGTATAAAAATCTGGCCGTTTACGTTGGTAGAACCACCCGTGCCTTTGCCTCGCGGTAATTCAATCTCGCGACCTTGGAGGCCGGGCTCTGGTTCCGACCGAAACCACGACATGAATTTTGCACCGCCAAAAAAAGCTAGTGCAGGTGCCATGAAAGTGACCATTGCTAATGGCATTTTGACAATGGTCTTCCGTGCATTTTGATCCGGGCCAGCCTCAATCAACACCACCCGAACGGTTGGATCTTCCGTCAGACGGTTAGCCAAAACACAACCGGCCGCTCCCGCACCCACGATGATATAATCATACTGCATATTCTGACCCCTCCCTATAAAAGGGTTAGCACGACACAATGATTGCGCAAGTAATATGCTTGATGCTCGGTGTTTAGGCCATCATACTGGTACATCAAAAGGCTTGGGAGATGAGAATGCACCCTGACGAACTTCGAAATTTATACGATGCCTATATTGATTGCCTTAATTCTAGAAATCTTGATCAACTCGGCGCGTTTGTCGATCAGGATGTCGACTATAATGGGACACGCATTTCACTCGCCGGATATCAGGATATGCTGAAGCGGGACTTCGAGGCCATTCCTGATCTACACTTCAATATTACGCTCTTATGTTCCGAGCCACCGATGATTGCGGCGCGTCTTAATTTTGACTGCACGCCTTCAGGTATTCTCTTTGGCGTCGCGGTAAATGGAAAGCGGGTGAAGTTTTCGGAAAATGTATTTTACGAATTTAAATCGCGACGGATTAGACGCGTTTGGTCAGTTATTGACGAGGCGACAATCGCGCGTCAGGTCAAAGAAGCTTGATCATCAATCTGGAGCCCACTTAGATTGGCGCATCCAAATAGCTTTTAACTGTCGCCGCGGCACCATCCTTCCAAAGCGCATTTAGATAATACGAAAAGCGCTTCTGCATTTCCGGGTGCTTGCCGACATCACCGTAGATATCCGCCATTTCAAGCCAGACTTGCGGATTATCTTTCGCTAATTTCGCACGGGCCCGCAACGCGTCCCAATTCGGATCATTCGGTTCAATCACCGCGCCGCTATCGGTGGTACCGAAGCAGTAACGACACCATAGCGCCGATTCAAGGGCCAAACCGTCAATCGACTGATTGGCCTTCAACCGATCAGCAATCGGCGGTACGATAAATTTCGGTTGCCGATTTGAACCATCAAGGCAAAGACGCCTGATGGTGTCACCAACTTTCGGATTGGAAAAACGGCGATCAATCAATGTTTGGTAATCGACCAAATTTGTGCCAGGCACCGGATGGACCGTGGGGCGGATTTCTTCATCAGTCACTTTTTTAAGGTAAGCTTTAATAAGCGGATTGGTCATTGCGTCATGCACGAAATGGATATCAAGCAGGCCACCAATATAGGCGATGACCGCATGTCCGCCATTCAAAATGCGGATCTTCATATATTCCCAAGGCGTGACATCTTTTACAAATTCTGCGCCAACTTTTTCCCATTCCGGACGGCCTAAGGGAAAATGATCTTCAACGACCCATTGTTTGAATTCTTCACAGAAAACAGGCCACTGGTCCTCAACACCAAATTCTTCGGCACATAATGCACGCTCACGGTCTCCTGTTGCGGGCGTGATCCGATCGACCATCGCATTCGGAAAGGCGACATTGTTCTCGATCCACTCGGCGAGCGCCGGATCCGACAAGCGTGCCAAGCCCACCACCGCATGACGCGTGACGACGCCGTTATGCGGAACATTGTCACAGGACATCACCGTAAAGGGTGGGATATTTTTTTCCTTGCGCGTCTTCAGACCTGCAACAATAAAACCGAACACCGTTGCGGGATCATGCGGATGAGCGCCATCACGCACAATGGCGGGATGTTCAGGATCAAATTTCTGCGTCGCTGGATCAATAAAATATCCACCTTCCGTAATCGTCATGGAGACAATGCGGATTGCAGGATTAACCAGCCAGGCAAGAAGCGCGGCCTTATCCGAAGGTGGAATAAAATCGATCATCGAGCCTGTGATATGAGCGGACGAAACCTCGTTATCCTGCTCCACTACCGTTGTCAGGAAGTCCTGCGCCACAAGCTTTTGTCGCATTGCTTCATCAAACGCCATCACGCCTGCGCCAATGATTGCCCAATCGTGATTAAGACCTTTGTTAAATAAATTATCCAGATAAACGGCGAGATGAGCGCGATGAAAATTACCTATTCCGAAATGCAAAATTCCCGGCTTCAGCTGCGCCCGGTTATACATCGGAACGCTGATTTTTTTTGCGATTTCTGGCAAATTGGCGAGTGTGAGTTTGGTCATTAAACCTATCCTGAAATCTAAATGAGAGATATTGCGCGAGAGGCCAGCGCCATGACGGGGGCATTTGTATTGCCCGAGGGAATAAAGGGCATAGCGGACGCATCGATCACCCGAAGGCCCTCTATCCCCCGCACGCAAAGATTTTCATCGAGTACCGCCAACGGATCCTTATCCTTGCCCATTCGAACGGTGCCGACAGGATGCCAATTGGTTTTAATTGATCGGCGGCAATGCTCTGCCAAGCCCTCGTGACTAGTTATGTCTTTGCCGGGCAGGACTTCATATTTGATCCGTTGCGACAAGGGCGCCTGCTCAAAGATTTCGCGGGCAAGTTTTAGTCCTTCAATTTCAATGTTTAAATCCTCAGGCTCAGCGAGATAATTATTATCGATGAGCGGCTTATCTTCCGGACGAGACGAGCGCAAGCGCACGGTTCCGCGTGATTGAGGGCGCAGCAAACACGCATTGATCGTTACGCCATCTTGTGGCTTTTCGCGCTTCACATCGGCGTCGAGATAGATGGATGGCACGCAATACATTTTGAGATTAGGACGTTGACTGCCTTTCACACCCACATAGGCACAAGCCTCTACACCAACGCTTGTGACCGGGCCCGTTTTGAACATCAGATATTGCAAGCCGTTTCTAAGCGCGCGGAAACCTCTATCCTCTCCATCATAACCGAAATGGCCATTGGTTGCGGCGACGACAGGCACTTCGTGGTGATCTTGCAAGTTTTCACCGACGCCTGGCAAGTCGATGTGAGTTCTAATGCCGTTACTTTTCAAATGAGAGGATGGGCCAATGCCGGAAAGCATCAGAATTTTCGGTGTATTATAAGTTCCCGCCGCCATAAGCACTTCGGCGTTGCAGTGAACTTTATGGCTCTTGCCATTCTGGACATAATTTACGCCAACGCACCGATTTCCCTCTATCGCGAGGCTCGTGACGAGGGCATTACACTCGACCTTGAATCGCGGGCTGGAATTTATTTCGCTTAAGAATGCGTCAACACCGTTCCAACGGCGGCCATGACGGGTTGTGTATTGCATTGTCCCCACGCCGCCTTGCTGGGCACCATTGAAATCCGGGTTAAATGGAATGCCTAAACCTTGCGCTGCTAGGATATAGTCTTCCGTCAGCTGACATTTGGCTCCTGTGGCCGAAACATGCAGCGGACCTGATACGCTATGCCATGCATTATTGAAATCATGGTTATATTCCATGGCACGAAAGTGCTTGAGCATTTCGGTATAAGACCACTTGCCATTCGAACCTAAAAACGCGTCCCAACCGTCATAATCTTCAGCTTGACCACGGGTATACACCATCGCATTGACGGCTGAGCCCCCGCCTAAAATATTGGCTTGCCCCACTTTAGGACTGCGGCCATTGAGTTGTTTTTGTGGGACAGGCTCATGCAGCTCGACAACTTCGCTTCCATTAATGCCCTTCATCCAAGCGGCCGGCATCGGTAGAAGAACGCGCGCGAGACCTGACGCTCGTGCAGGACCACGCTCTAACATCAAAACCGAAGCACCGCGCTCTTTGACCAATCGCCACGCAGCGACGCACGCCGCTGAACCGCCGCCAACGATTACAAAGTCATACTGTACCACTGAGCATTACCGGATCACCCGGCCCTCTTGATTAAAGCGGTGTATCCGATCCTTATCAGGCGTCATCCAGATCTGATCCCCTGCATAAAAGCTGCTTTCGCCAACCGCGCGAACGGTGATGTTGCCACGGCTGCCGCCATCAACATGGAGAAACGTGTCTGAACCTAAATGCTCAGCGAATTTCACCGTTCCATGCCATTCTCCCGCTGTATCAGACAGCGCGATATGTTCTGGGCGGACGCCTAAGGTTTCGTTCTCCAATAAATTCATTTTCGGCGAACCGATGAAGCCCGCGACGAAACGAGAATTCGGCTTATTATAGAGGTCAAGCGGCGAACCAACTTGTTCAATTTTACCCTGATTTAATACAACGATCCGATCCGCCATGGTCATCGCTTCAACCTGATCATGCGTTACATAGATCATCGTTGCCTTCATATCTTTATGCATTTGCATGATTTCGACACGCATATTCACGCGCAAAGCCGCGTCAAGATTTGAAAGCGGTTCATCAAACAGGAAGGCCGTCGGCTCACGGACAATCGCACGGCCAATCGCAACGCGCTGGCGCTGACCACCCGACAATTGACGCGGTTTCCGATCAAGATAATCGGTAAGGTTTAATTTTGCTGCGGCCAATTGCACAGCTTTATTGATTTTCTCCTGCGGGAGTTTGGCCATTTTGAGCGGAAAAGCGATATTGTCGCGCACACTCATATGCGGATAAAGCGCATAGGATTGAAACACCATCGCAAGGCGTCGTTCAGCTGGCGGAACATCGGTCACATCTGTACCATTGATCGAAATCGTGCCCGAGGTGACGTCTTCTAATCCCGCGATCAACCGCAACAGCGTGGATTTACCGCAACCCGAGGGCCCAACGAAAACGATAAATTCGCCTTCGTTTATTTCGAGATCAGCGCCGGGAATAACAATCGTATCACCGAAAACCTTTCGCACCTGGTTTAATCGAATAGTGCCCATTTTATTTCACTGCTCCGAAGGTAAGACCACGCACAAGCTGCCTCTGCGAGAACCATCCAATAATGAGAATAGGAACGATAGCCATCAGCGACGCGGCCGAAAGCTTGGCCCAGAATTGCCCTTCAGGACTCGAATATTCCGAGATCATAAAGCTTAAAGGAGCAGCGTAGCGGTTTGTAAGATTTAATGACCAAAACGCTTCATTCCACGCCAAAATGAGATTGAGCAGACAGGTTGAAACGATTCCCGGCACAGCCATTGGTAGGAGAATTTTTGTAATCTCATTCCAGAGCGAGGCACCATCCATGCGAGAGGCTTCAAGGATCTCGTCTGGAATTTCTTTGAAATAGGTAAAAAGCATCCAGATGATAATGGGTAAATTGAGAAGCATCATCAGCGGAACCATGCCCCAAAAGCTATCCATCAAATTCCATTCGGTCAGATCAATCCAACCCCAGTCTTTGAAGACAAGACCGTTCCGCGTGAAGATAAGATAGATCGGGATCAAAGCGCCTGCGGGCGGCATCATTTTGGTTGAAAGCATCCAAAGCAATGCATCCGTGGTATTACGGCTGAATACCCAAAGCGTAAGCGGAACGGTCGTGATGATTAAGGCGCCAAGACCCAAGGCTGCACGATTGGTTAGATCCCAATTCAGAGCATAAAGACCCAAGCCCACGACGAATGCGGTCAGAAAAATTGTAGCCAACCAGCGTTTTCCGCTCCAAGAAATGCTCGGCTCCTTAACCGGGGCAAAGGCCATCGACCAAGCGGCAGGGACCGCAAAGCAAAGCCCCAATATCGTAGACAAAAAGGCGATAACCACTGTGTTGCGGATATAGAGCGCATAGTTTGAACGGTCTTGAACAATACCAAAATTTTCAAGCGTCCAAGGCGTCGATAGCCAGTTCAGCGGCAAAGTATAGGCGTCGCTCTCGGTTTTAAGGGCGGCAACTGCCGTCCAAAAAATCGGAAAGAACATTATCAATCCGACGATCCAGGCAAGAACAGTGACAAAGAGCGTTCTGACGACGGGTTGCTTGCGGGCCATGACTCATGCCTCCAAATTCTTGCCGACAACGCGGACAAGGAAATAGGAAATGAGATTGGCCAACACGACCGCAACGAGACCGCCGGCGGCCGCCTCGCCGATATCGTTTGAATCATTCAAATCGGAAAAAACAAGATAAGTAAGGTTGCCTGCGAAACCGCCCGCCGAAGTGACTTTTATCTCAGCAAAAATATTAAGAAGAAAAATCGTTTCAATCAGAACCACCACCGCAATCGGTCGCGCGAGATGGGGCAAGACGATATAACGGAAATAAGCAATCGGGCCGGCGCCGTCCATCTCGGAGGCATCTTTCTGTTCTTCATCAAGAGACTGAAGAGCAGTGAGAAGGATCAAGGTAGCGTAAGGCAACCATTGCCATGAGACGATAATGGTCACGGAGAGCAATGGCGCTGATGCAAACCAATCGAGTGGTTGCAGTACCCCAAAATAGGTTTGGATCGCGGCAAAAAGACCAAACACGGGATGCATGATCAAGTTCTTCCACACCAAGGATGACACGGTTGGCATGATAAAGAACGGAGAAATCATCAATATTCGTACGACACCTCGCCCCCAAAAAGGCTGGTCAAGCAGCAATGCTAAAAAGACGCCGCCTATCACCGTTGTGGCCAAGGTAAAGGAAACGAGCAAAACGGTATTGATGAGGTTTTTCAGGAAATAAGGATCAGTGAAAAAATAATAAAAATTATTGAGGCCAATCCAGCCCGTATTATCGCTCTGTAAGTTATAACGGAGAAAAGAAAAATAAATAGCAATAACGAGCGGCACAAAAGCCCACCCCGAAAGAACGGCTAAAGAAGGCGCAAGAACCCAACGACCTAATCTCTGAGAATGCGTTGTCGCCATGCACCCCTCCCGAGGATCTTTTTATCTCTACTCCTGCATGCGGCGTATTTTGCTCACCGCATGCAGAAGTAGCTTTAGCTGAAACCTAAAAATGGTTTCGTCCGGCGATAAAGTGATTACTTAATGTAACCAGCCTTTGTCATTTCTGCAGTCGTGTAAGACTGAGCCTGCTTCAAGGCATCATCAGCGCTGATCTGTCCGGCGAGAGCCGCCGAGAACAGTTCACCGACCTTCGTGCCGATACCTGCGAATTCAGGAATTGAAGCGAACTGGACACCAACGTAAGGCACAGGCTTAACGGTAGGATGTGCCGGATCAGCTGCATTCATTGAATTCAAGGTCATCTTAGCGAAAGGTACCTTGGCATATTCTGGGTTAGCATAAAGCGATGTACGCGTGCCTGGAGGAACATTGGCCCAACCTTCCTTCGACGCAACAAGCTCAGCATAATGCTTGGAGGTAGCCCAACCGATGAACTTCTGGGCTGCATCAACTTTCTTGGAGCCAGCAGGAACAGCCAGAGCCCAAGCCCAGAGCCAGTTGGCGCGCTTGCCAAGGCCCTTATCCGGCGCAATCGTAAATCCGACTTGGTCGGCCACTTTCGAAGCCTTCGGGTCGATCACGAATGACGCAGCCGCGGTAGCGTCAGCCCACATGCCGCATTTGCCAGATTGGAACAGAGCAAGGTTTTCAGAGAAGCCATTGCCTGAAGCGCCCTGCGGACCGTAGTCCTTCATCACCTTCAAATAGGTGTTGAGGGTATCTTTCCATTCTTGGGTGTCGAATTGTGGCTTCCACTGTTCATCGAACCAGCGGGCACCAAACGAATTCGCCATGGAGCCGATAAAGGCCATATTTTCGCCCCAGCCAGCTTTACCGCGAAGGCAGATGCCGTTCACGCCATTCGCACGATCCGTCATTTTTGCGGCAGCAGCGATGATCTCGTCCCACGTTGGGGCGTCAGACATCTTCAAGCCAGCCTTTTCCATCAGGTCCTTGCGGTACATGACAAACGAGCTTTCGCCGTAGAACGGAGCAGCGTAGAGTTTCCCATTGGCCGACAGGCCACCGGAAACAGCAGGCAGAATGTCCTGCGGATCATCGAGACCCTTCAGCTCAACCAACCAGCCCTTTGCACCCCAGATCGGGGTTTCATACATGCCGATGGTGAGTACGTCATATTGCCCACCCTTCGTCGTAATATCTTTTGTGACTTTTTGACGAAGATCGTTTTCTTCCAACGTTACCCAATTCAATTTGATGCCTGGGTTCAACGACGAAAAATCATCCGTTAATTTCTGCATCCGGATCATATCGCCATTATTAACGGTGGCGATCGTCAAGGTTACGTCTTCCGCCAGCGCGGTGCCGGCCATTGCGGCAAAAGCAAACGCGCCCAAAATGCTAGTTTTCAAGCGATTCATAGTTCAAGCCTCCTCCCGGGAGTTTTTCGATCTTGCTCAAGGCGAGATGACCTGCCGGCCCCGTTCCGGTCAGATGTCTGATTTCTGGGCATCTTTTCATATACTGATTAAATGTCAAGGCACCGGTTTCGGCCACCACCAAACCCTGAAGAGCGGTGGAAGCTCTACTCACAACCAGCAAGAATGAACGCGTCAGACGCCAACAAGCTCGAGCCTTACCCTAGCGCATGCGCCACGAAGCAATCTACAAAAAAATCATTTAATTTCAATAATTTAATAATTTTTTTGCCATTATACTATTGGTAATTAAACCATTGATGAGCCGACCACGCATCGCCGCCCGGATCGCGCGCAGGCGCCCCGGCTCGATCGATACACCGATCACATTGCGTTTGGCGTTACGCGTCAGAGGGACACCCAAAGTCCGATCATTTGTCACGCCCTTGATATAATTGCCCTCGTCGTCATATGCCCATCCGGTGATCTCGCCCGCTGATCCCAGCGCCATCATCGCCCGCATTTCGGCCAAGGTTGCAAATCCGTCGCGAACGAGGGGCGCATCTTCAACCATAGAGCCGATACCGACAAACGTAACGTCCGCGGATTGGGCGAGTTCAATAACCTGTTTAATGGGGCGCTGACCGATGATCGCATCTCTTTCTGCCTTTGATGCGGCAATCACGGAGCACGGCATAGGATAATGCGGGGCGCGGACAATTTCTGCCGCCCGGCTGACCGCGTCAAACAAAGATGCCGATCCATCAGGCCCAATATGACCAACAAGCGAAACAAGCTTATGTTGCGGGCAAACCATGGGGCGCAATTGCTCTGCCGTTGCGCGCAATTCCTCGCCTGTACCCATCGCGATGACGCATGGTTCTTTGCGCGTCAAATAGCGTTCAAGCTCAACCGCTGCAGCATTGGCAATTCCAAGCGTTGTCGAATGACTTTGGGGATCACTTGGCGTGACATCGCAAAAGCGCAGACCGAACCGGTCTTTTAAGGCGTCAGAGAGATCCATGCATTCGGCGATCGGATGGTCAATACGAACTTTGACAAGCTTTTCGCTCACCGCAATAGCAACAAGACGCTGCGCCGATTGGCGTGAAATTCCCATTTTCCGGGCGATTTCATCTTGCGTGTTACCCGCCACATAATACAACCAGCCGGCTCGCGCCGCGTCATCAAGCCGTAATGCGGGAACGTCGGAACTCTTTATCGTCATTCAACGGCCTTTAACGTTAATTGGTCTTGATTTAGTCGCGATGCGACACCGAAAAGGTCTGCTATTCGTTTCTGGACAGCGATAATCTATCAAAATAGGCGAATTTAATTCTGATGCAAGCGTCCCTGCTAAGAGGCATAGCGTGGAAATTCCGGAATATCCAAACCGCGTTTGGTCTTATGACTTTGTGGAAGACCGCACACATGATGGAAGAAAATACCGCATGCTGAACATGATCGACGGGTTCACACGGGATTGCTTGGCAATCCGGCGTCGCAATTACCAACCATCGACGCGGGCCACTTAACTGCTAGCGCCAACCGAAATCCTAAACTAACATCGTCACTGGATCGATTTCTGGGGTCAGGCCAGTTTTATTACAGGCAATTGCCTTACATTATTCAATAATATAACTGCCTCCGAGCCAATTTGCTGCGCAAATATATCTTCAATTTGGCTCTTTAAGCGATAGGTTGGACCCATGTCCTTATCAATATAAATCAACTCTCTATGCTCAAGTGTTTCAAGATATAAATTATATTTTAGATCAATTTGATCGAGCTGTTCATGATTAAATTTAGGATCTTTTATCAAACGCCGATACCATTGCCTCATTAAATTTAAATAAATTACGTGATCAACTGAGGGGATAGAGGCTATTTGTACCTTGAGTATCAATTGATCTATCTTCTTTTCACGATTTAAAATTAACTGATTTATTTTTAGGTCAATGATTGATCCTAAAATATTATTATGGAAGCTTTTATTATATAAAAATCTCCATACAAATATTGTTAAAATAAATAATAGCAGTATCTCATTGAGTTGGATCGACTTTAAAATAGGCACATTTGTAAAGTGTTCCATTTATATTTTTACCTTAACGATATGATTATTTCGATAAATTTACCTGGATCACTATTTTCAATGGCCATTAATAAATAAGAATCTTTAAATTAAACCAAATACTGATGGCCAATTTCAACCGATTGATCGATCGGTATTTGAAAATAATCAGCAGCGTTTGAGCTAAGACGAGTTAGATTTACAAAATAATTATCTTGCCACCTAGGAAGCTCACTCCCATGAGCAGCTTTAATTCTACGACGTGAAAGTACATATGAAGTTTTTATGTCGCTGAAGGCAACGTTAGCAATATCCAGATAACTTAATGCTAGCGGAACATTGGGATCTTCCATAAAACCAAATGTAACTATCGCTTTGCTAAAATGATCATTTATTCTTTGGAACTGTACTCTATCACTATCGAGCACATTCGGAAGTTCAGAAGTCAGCACTGTTAAAAAAACATTTTGTTCGTGTATGGCACCAAAATGTTTTACCACGTGTAATAGCGCGGTTGGCGCTAACTCGGCATTGCTCGTCAAATATACAGCCGTACCTTTCGTCATTTTTAGTTCACTTTTCATAGCAGAAGCGATGAATGTGTCGATTGGTGTATCCTCGGCTCTAATTTTTTCACCCAGTACCTTAGTACCTCTCATCCATGTCCACATCGTCACACAGAGTAAACTAGCCAAGCTCAATGGAAGATACCCTCCTTCAAGGACTTTGCTAAGATTGGCGGATAAAAAGACAAGTTCGAGTAAAAAGAACGGTATCAACATTAAAGTTGTTACAAAGGTAGATAGCTTCCAATATTTACTAATGACAATAAACATTAGGCTGGTTGTAACAAGTTCGGTTCCTGTAACTGCTACACCATACGCAGCTGCCAAATTATCTGAAGATCGGAAGGCGAGTACTAAAAATAATACACCGGATAAAATTAGATAATTTATCTGCGGAAGATAAATTTGGCCCTGATTGGTAGCTGATGTTTGTCGTACGACTAATCGTGGCAACAGTCGCAATTGAATTGCTTGCCGGAATAAAGAAAAAGCTCCCGTAATCGTTGCTTGGCTAGCAATAATCGTTGCCATAGTAGCAAGTAGTACAACAGGAAGAGTTGCCCATTCCGGAAAGAGTAGAAAGAACGGATCTGTAGCGGTATCAGGGTTGGCCAATAGCATCGCCCCTTGCCCGATATAATTGAGGCCCAGGCAGGGAAACACCAATCCGATCCAAGCCGTTTGAATAGGACCGCGTCGAAAGTGACCTAAGTCAGCATAAAGTGCTTCGCCACCGGTAACGGCAAGAAAAACCGACCCTAACACGAGAATACCAAGCGCACCTTTATGCCAAAGGAACGTTGCCGCATATGCTGGATTTAAAGCCCATAAAATCTTTGGACTATCTGCTAGATGTGAAATGCCACCAAGGGCCAAAGTTAAAAACCAGACAATCATAATAGGTCCAAATAACTGACCAACTGTTGCTGTTCCTTTGCTTTGGAGTACGAACAACGCGATAATAATTACGATTGTAAGTGGTAAAACAAAATTACTAAATTGCGGAGAAACAAATTTAAGTCCCTCAACGGCAGAGAGGACAGAAATCGCAGGTGTAATAACGGCGTCACCAGCGAACAGCGATGCTCCTAAAACACCTAAAATAAAGACGGAGAACGTTTGGCGACCAATTGCCCGTTGTGCCAGTGCCATCAAAGAAAGCGTTCCGCCCTCGCCATTATTGTCTGCTCTTAAAATTAAACATACGTATTTGATGGTTACGCTTATCGTTAGCGTCCAGAGGATCAATGACAATATTCCAATTACATTTTCTTCGAACCCGATATCGCCACCTGTCGCGGAAGCGATCGCAGTTCTAAATACGTATAGCGGACTGGTTCCAATGTCGCCATAAACGACGCCTAATGAACCGATAACCAGAGCCCAAAATGCCATAGCCCCGGAACTGCGATGATGCCCATCTCCTAGATGCTTGTCGGTATTACCGTGACTAGAACGAGATGACACATCAACAACATTCATAACACATACTCATTTGCTACGGCATAAACGGCTTAAGACAATACGGCATTCTAATTTAATAGATAGCACAATCACAATTTAGCCTCAATTCAACACAGAGGCTTCTCGTTTAACCTTATTTGCAGCTGATTTTATTTGATTGAAATTCTCAATTATTTAGTAAATACCGCCGAAATCGGTTAAATTTTGAGGCTCCGACGGCTTTATGCTGTCGAATTGGAGTTATAAATCACGAAACAGGCCGACAATACAACCTGATTTTGGGATAATCTTAACGTACCGAAAGATACAGCAAATAGCCGGTTGGAACGGGTAATGTTGATGCCGCAACGGTTTTAATGTGTATTTTTGTGTCACCATCACGTTTTCCACAATGCTTCCGCCACTTAACATTTACGCTGCCGACCATCCTAGTGCCCGTCTCGAACGCAAGCGGGATAGGCTAAGCGGAAACGATCAACCATATCGGGGCTATTGCGGGCATTGGGTGCTTTCGATTTATCCGAAGACGAGAAACATCTGTCTTACCAACATGATCGTCCCAAGCACTATTACCGAGACACCCAGCTTGCTCGAGTCCAAACTTCCGCATAGGTCACGTTAAATTTCTGATTTTTCGAAATTTTTTGGTGGCGGAAGGAGTATACGATCGATATGGCGGCTTTTGGGGTTGGGCTTCCAAGTTTCTGATTGGACATCTTATAAAATATTGAAATATCTTATAAAATTCATTTTGATAGTCTATTCTGTTCAAAGACCTGTAACCTAGAAGTGAGATGTTTTATGCGGATCGGTCGGTGTCCTCTAAAAAGTGGAGGCCGTGGCTCTATCAGGGCAAGGGCGGCCAATTGCAGAGGCTAACGGATCGATAAGCGTGACTGAAATTACGCTCGCGGAAACCAAATTTTGGGAATGCTAGCTGTTCGGCTTGGCTTTCAAAAGCGTACATTCACATCCAAACGTCCCGAGTAGTCATAGTTGCCCCCCGTTTGCGCTATATAGTCGCCACCTGCCGAGAAGCTGATCTTGCCGTTTGTAAGCTCTGCCCCGAGGCCAACTTTGGCTCCAGTGTGAGTGGAGGTACCCGGCTGGGAGAACGAGATGGACTGACCAAGCAAGCTGGCGCTGATCGTGTCGCTCTTGACGTTCTGGGAGGCGAGGATGCCACCAGTGATATCAAGACGAAGCAGATAACCAGGCATCACCGATGATACATGACTTGCCTTTACTGACAGGTTTTCCTCGACGCTTTGAGCGGAGTGGCTGTTGACGCTGAACGAGTCCGTGCCGCCGCTTTCCGTGTAGCTGCCGAAGGAGCCATAAACATATCGAGCCTGCGCAACTGGGGTCAATGCTAAGTCGCCATTCAGAACGGTGCCAAGCGAATAGGTATGCCCCGCGCTGAGTTCCGGACTGAGATACCAGTTGCTGTAGCTAGCTGTTGCTGTCTCGACGCCACTATTTAGTAAGTTATTGTTCGTGTAGCGGGTGCTGCTGTTGGTGCCATAGCCTGATTGGAAGCCTAACTTCACGAAGGTAGCACCCCACGCTTGGCGGGCGTAGCCACCAGCGACAGCCATATTAGTAACAGTGTTGCCATAAGAGGAGCCGAGAGTGCTTGTGGCCGTCACCCCGCCAACATAGGCACCATAGTTCAGCGTTGGATCAATGACGCGGTCTAGGCCAACGGCTCCGCCATAGTAGATATCACTCACGCTAACCAGTGTTCCGTCCGCCTTATCGTAACTCTTACCACCAAACGCTCGTGTCCATATTGATGTTTTGCCGTTACCAAGTGCGGCATTGCCTTTAGATTTATCAACGATAATAGCCGCGATACCCGAAGATAGATTCGGAGTCCTTGGATCAGCGGTATAGGCCAAAGCTGGCAATGACTTTTGTTCACTGCCAGTGGAACCAAAATCTGGAACAATTGACGATACTGATCGTGTTGTTGATTGAAGCGTGTTTACGCTGGACGCGAACGAAGTCGGATCAACAGATGCCGCCCTATCACCCGACACAGCATAGGGAATGGTGCTTCCAGTAAACACTGCCGAAGTCAGATTACCACTTGTGAATGTGAGGTTGCTGTTACCACCTGTGAAGTTCACAACATCAGCGCCGCCGCCGAGATCAATCGCACCAATGATCTCTGATCCGACACCCAAGGTCACGGTATCCACGCTGGAACCAAACTGGATGGCGTAGGCTGTTCCAGATGTCGTTGTCGAAGAGATCGTTCCGGTATTGGTCAGAATATTGTTGCCTGCCCCACCTGCTATGCCAATAGCCGTTCCGGATATGCTTGATGCTGATATTGTACCCGAGTTGGAAACGGTTACGCTAGTATCGCCACTAATGACTGTAGCGTCACCCGACGTACTTGATACTAATATTGTTCCAGTATTATATACATTCGCGGCGTCATAGGAATATACACCCTCGGCCGAATTAGTTTCACTACTGGCAGAAATTGTACCCGAATTTGTCACTTTGGCCGTATTGTAGGTAACCGAAATTCCTGAGGCAGACGTATCATTCGTTCCCGAAGCTGAAATTGACCCGGAATTGCTAATATCGGCATTGGCGGCAGAAATGCCAACTGTATCACCACTGGCCCCCGTACCAACAACCGAGATTTTTCCTGAATTTATTACAGTCGCAAGACTAGTAGCACCATTAGATGCATCCACAGCAAACGCACTTGTATTATGCCCTGTCGTAATAGCCGAAATAGTACCTGAATTATTTATGCTTACATTGTTATCTGCGCTAATACCGAAAGAACCGCCCAAAATCGAGTCATTATAGGCTGAGATTGTACCTGAATTATTCACAATCGCGGCATCTGCACCATACACCCCAGTTCTATACAAATAAATGACGTTCGAAGCGCCACCCGCATAAATGGTACCTGAATTAGTTAAATTTACAGCCATGCTGGAAAATATGCCATATGAGTGGCCTCCAGTGCTTAATGCAGAGATTGTGCTGGAATTTGTCACGGTGGCCGTGCCACTGAAGATGGCGTAAGCCGTACCATTAGTACTAGAAGCAGATATAGAACCAGAATTCGTAACAGTGGCGGTTGAACCGCCGTAGATGCCAGCGGTATCGGCAAAACCCGAGGCTGATATCGACCCGGAGTTGGCCACAGAGGCGGTGGTGTTACCTGAGATACCATAAACGAAATAGCCGCCAGAACTCGCGGCCGAAATTGCGCCAGAGTTGGTAACAGTAGATATGTCTCCATATATGCCCTCCGCTGCATTTGCGTAGCTAAAAGCAGATATTGAGCCCGAATTCGTAACATTGGCTGTGCTACTGTATATACCCCAAGCAGAACCATCCGTACTAGAAGCAGATATAGAACCAGAATTAGTTACGGTAGCTGTGTCACTCAAAACACCTTCAGCCTGACTAGTCGTGCTTGAAGCAGAGATTGTTCCAGAATTTGTCACAGTCGCCGTCGTAGAGCCCTGGATGCCGTAAGCGACATATGAAGAACTCATCGCCGAAATTGATCCTGAATTTACTACGGTGGCAGTGGCGGTACCATGTACGCCCTCAGCATAACCGCTATCGGCGATGGCAGCGAGTGTTCCAGAGTTATTGACCGTTCCCGTGCTAAAATAAATGCTCTGCGCACCCGTACTCCCTGTCTCGGTAACCGCTACACTCGCGCCCGACGAAACGGTAACGCTCAAATCCGTTTCCGTGCCTGCTCCATATTGAGTGGTCGTTGTGCCCGTACAAGTCGCGTCTACATTATCACCCGCTGTCGGAGAGCAACTGGCCCAAGCAGCATCAATATTAGCTAACACCATGGACGAGCAAACGATCGCCATAAAGAAAATGGTACGGATTAAATTAGCGTCCCTCTCAATAAAGCGGTTGGACTGATGCTGATTTGTTGAATGTGTCAAAGCATTCAGAGGCCGCTTACGGGCGGTGACTTTTTCGACAACAAAACCGTTAAACACCAAGCGCACACGGAACATCCCAATAAAGACGCGAATTACAAACCAATTAGTCGGTTTTATAACACAATGCCGACTGATCAGTCAATTAAATGGCGTGAAAGTTACTTGCGACTTGGCTGTCTGGTATTTAAGTGTTGGCTCTCGGCTGTAGCGGCTGAACCTAAATTATCGTCGGCCAACGGGGCTGTTTGATAGAAAACTGACAAAACATGACTTCTAAGCTCGAGAAATCTACCAAAAAAGGGGAAAAGGCGGAAGCTAGCAAAGCCGGAATCGTCTTGGCGGCTAGAGATTGCTTTGCCAGCAAGGGCTTCCAAGAGACGTCCATCGACGATATTCAGGCCAAAGCAAAAATATCCCGCGGCTCATTCTATTATCATTTCAAATCCAAAGATGAAGTTATCCAGCAGATCACGAGAGAAAATCTTGGTCGTATGATCGCAAGGATCGACGCCATCATTACGGAGACCAATCAAAGCTCAGACTTGGAATTCAAGCTCGTGTTCAAAAATCTATTGGATATGGTTGAGCAGATTACGTTTGGACCAGGCAAGGCAATGAGCCTTCATGTTTGGTCGCTGGCGATGATCAATGATGACGTTAATGCCGTGATGTTGGATCGGTTTGCCGAAATCCATAAATTACTCGTAGAAGAACTAAAAACTCTCCAGAAGCTCGGATTTTACGGAAAAAAGGCCAACCTCAAGCAGATGGCAAGCGCATTTTTTGGTATTCTAATTCCAGGCTTTATCGTTCAACGGATATTCTTAGGAAACAATAGTCTGAAGCCGGATAACTATATCGAGGCTCTTATCGCACTTTTGAATTTTCAGTGCAAATAGTGGTTGTTTAATGCTTCAGAGCCATCTCCAAACCCCTCCATTGTAATCATGATGGCTCAACTTTAGGGTGCTAAGGCAGAGAATTTGAGTAACTCAAGTTCTTAAAGGCAACCAAATTAAACAGCTATCTTTTAACTGTCCAAGCGTCAAATTGATCAACGCTGGTTATATATTGTCGTGCCAACACGACACCGCAGCAAAAAAGTCAGAAAACCGCCGCACCCAAATGTCACGAAATCACAGGGCCGCAGCGGCAGAAACCGTGCGACCACTGTGCGAAACGGTCTAGCTAGGCTGAAAAAACTATAAGCTATTAATATTAAATGATTTTTTGGTAGCGGAGGGAGGCTACGGTCTATACAGCACATTCTGGATAGATCTGCACTGACGCTAATGCTAATGCCATAAACTGTGAAAATACAAAAATACTGGATGCTGACATTGAGTATATTCGGTAATTGCGCTGATCTGCGAACGACTTCAACCGTTAAGTTCCCGATTTGAAATAATACTTATATCGATCGAGTTTTTATCGTTATGCATCAAATTCTCGCTTTTTAACAATCTTTCCAATTGGACGTAACGCGTCTTTAGCATTTAAAAATGCTTCAAACATATCATCATACCGATCCTTAAATCGATGAATAGGCTCAAAGCTTCTATCAATTTTTGTCATTGAAAGGACAGCATCATTAAGCGTTGGATGAGCACCCACACCGACGCTGGCCATCATGGCTGCGCCGAGACACCCTACGTCGGAAAAAGCCACTCTATCTAAAGTTCGTCCCAAACAATCAGCGCGAATCTGTGCCCACAAATCACTTTGCGCTCCCCCACCGGCATGAAATATCCTAGGGACGGAAGATCCAGCTGCTTGATCTAAAGAATTCAGCAGCAACCTTGCCGAGAGTGCAACCCCTTCCATGACGGCTAAAGCATAATCAGGACCCTTGGTCCGACTATCAAGGCCGATGAAGGCACCCCTAATGTCAGTGTCCCATAAGGGCGCGCGTTCACCCTCAAGATGGGGTAAAAATAAAATTGGCCGATGGGAGCGATCTGCTTCTGATGCAAGATTAAGAACGCTAGCCACATCCAGTCCAACGGTTTCACCCCACCAACGAATACTATCACCACCGCTTTGGGTTGGTCCCGCACTGACATTCAAACCAACTGCCGTTGGAAATGTTACCACGCCGGGTGCGCCAATTCGCTGCTCGCTCGTAACGGCTAAAATCTCACTGGTACCGCTCATATAAACGCCCTGGCCGGCGCGGCTGATGCCTGAACCAAAAATTCCACTCCATGCGTCCATCGTGCCTGCAACGACAGGTACACGCTTTCCGGACGACCCCAGTTCGAAATCGCCAACAATATCTGTGAATGAATATAAGGGAGCAAGCCGACGTCGCGCACCTTCAACTCTTTCAATAAGGCCATCAATATATGTAAGATTAGCACCCACTATAAAAAAATTTGATATTGGATCTGCTACCTCAACGCCAGCAAAGGCACGAAGACAAAAGTCTTTCGGTGTCAAAACTCGATGTGTTGCCGACATAATATCTGGCTTATGGTGTTGCATCCACAACATGCGAGCTAGGATATGGCTAGCACCGACCGGTAGCGGTGCACCCCACCAGCATTGCCGTTCTGCGTCTGAAATATTTCTATCCAGTGACAGAGCTTCGGCAGCTGCCCTATTATCTTGCCAAGTTATGGCAGGAGCTAAAGCATTTCCGGCAATATCAACGAATACATCGGTATTGACCTGACTGCATAAACCCACGGCTGCAACACGATCGCCTTTTATACCCGTAATAACTTTATCTACTACTTGTGTAATACCTTTCACCCAATCATTTGGATCCTGTTCAACAACGCCGTTACACAATCGATGGGTAGGATATCGATATGCCGCGTGCGCAACAACGGACCCGTGCACGTCAAACAAGCCTGCTTTTACTGTTGTCGTTCCGATATCAATTCCTAAGAAGAGCTCATATTCAACCATCTAATCCGCTCCTTAGTTCTTCAAGAAATTTTTGAAGCACCGTTTCGTTTTGTATACCTGCCCGCAGCGCTGACGAGCCTACAACAACCCCGTCGGCTCCAAGTAATCGAGCACTTTTCGCTTGTGCACCCGTTGATATTCCAAATCCAAGCAAAATAGGTGCTGTTACGCCAGCTGACCGCAATTCTGAAATTCTCTCCTTATTATCGTTATCAACAGACGCTCTTGGACCAGTGAGACCGTGGGCCGCCTGCAGCATCACATAGCCGTCGGCTTTGCACGCCTCTGTAATGGCGGCGTCCATCACGGGCAATTCAATAAATGTCGATATAGCGACGCATGATTTCCGCGATTCCTTCTCAATTAACCGTCGTACGGAATAAGTAGGCGAGCCGACTACCAAAATTGAATCGATGTAACCCATCATTTCTGAATCGCCAAGGATTGGATGCATTGGTTCAGCATAAGTCATTAATAAAGCTTTGGGTCTTTTGGCTCGACGAGCCAGCAATTGGGTTATTTCTTTAAGATAAGCTTTAGGGTCTGCATCGCGGGCCCTATCCATCGAGGACCGGATATCAGGCCCGTCAAGATACGGGTCAAGAGCGGGCCAGCCAAACTCGATTACATCGACACCACAGGCCACATAAAGGTCAATCAGCTGAATTGGGAATTTGGGGTCGCCAATTGGAAAATATACGGAAAGCAAAGGCCTTCCACCAAGTATTAAGGGCAAGAAACCCAAATTCTTCTGTTGAATTAGACTCATATAGCCGTATTTAAATTTGAAATTGCACTCGATAACTTAACTCGTTTTAATTTTGTAACCTAGTTGCGTCCAAGTTCAAGCTAGCTATGATATTGCTATCGACTATATTTTAAAATCAACCTGAAGGGGAAACGATGATAAATTCAATTAAAAAAGGTTTAGCGGTTTCGGCTATGTTGGCGTTAACATCAGGTGCGGCATTGGCGGCGGCAAAGATTGCCATCATAACCCCCTATCTTGCGCAGCCCGGCACACAATACTATGTCGAAGCCTTCCAGGAACAGGCGAAGACAAATGGCTGGTCGGTGAATGTCATTGACACGAAAGGCGACGTCGCAGCGGTCATTAGCCGAATTGAAGACGCTGCTAATCAAAAAGTTGACGCGATCGTCATTAACGTAGACCCTTCCCAGGTTACGGCTGGTCTGGAGACGGCGAAAAAGGCCGGCGTGCCAGTTTTCGGAATGGACTCTGGCGCTAACCCCCTTCTGGTCACGAATGTAACAAGCAATGGTTACGAAATGGCGGCTGACACCGCAGCTTATGTGGTCAACCGCATTGGTGGCAAAGGTGGCGTCGTTATGTTTGTATTCGATGCATTCCCGCCCGTTCAGGTCCGCGGCGTTATTGCCGATACAATATTTAAAAATAATCCAGACATAAAAGTGATCGATCGAGTAACGCCCGACGTTCAAGACGGAGGTATCGCCGATGCACGTGCCAAAATGGAAGCAATTTTGGCTGCACATCCGCAAAAGGGCTCAATTGCTGCAGTATGGGCGGCATGGGATCAGCCAGCTCTTGGAGCTCTGCAGGCTATAGAAGCAGCGGGCCGCGCCAATGAAGGTATTGTAATTACGGGAATGGACGCCAATCCACAGGCCCGTGAAGCCATCGCAAAAGGCGGAAACTTCGAGGCTTCCATGTCACAAGACTTCAAGGGTATAGGCCGGACGGTCGCCGATGCAGTAAAGCGTCAATTGGCAGGTGAAAAGATAAAGCAAAGTGTAATCTATGTTCCAACAAAACTGATTACGATGGAGAACGTTAAGCAATAACAGGAAGCCTAAAAATACATGCCCTTTTATAAGTTAACTTAGCTAATTATTCCCCCCGAATTTAGATAATCGAGCGAACGATTGTTGTAACTTTCGGGGGGAAACTTTTTGAAACATAAAAGCGTGCTCGCCGTGAAACTCCTTTCAATATCGAAGCTTCGGAAGACCTTTGGCGCGACAATCGCTCTGAATGACGCCTCGCTCGATTTAAATGCTGGCGAAACGCTGGCTTTAATGGGTGAAAATGGAGCAGGAAAAAGTACGCTCATCAAAATACTGGCCGGCACGGTCGCGCCCGATAGCGGGGAAATTCATATTGACGGCCAGCTAGCAAAATTAACGACACCAATTTCAGCCTACAGACTTGGACTGAGATTTATTCATCAAGAATTAAACGTCATTCGTTCGTTAGATGTGGCTGAAAATATATTTCTCGGGAGGCCATATCCCCAACGATTTGGCTTGGTAAATTGGAGAGAAATACGCGCACAAGCCCAAGACTGCCTTAAGAAGCTAGGGATTAAACATATCTCGCCAGAACAAAAACTTTCCAAACTTTCCGTTGGCGACCGGATGCTGGTTAAAATTGCTGCTGCGTTCCTCGAGGATCCGGCGGCGCCTGCTCGTATTTTTGTCATGGACGAGCCAACAGCGGCGTTGGCGTCTGAGGAGACTAAACGACTCTTTAAAGTGATTGATGAATTAAAGAGAAGAGCATGCGGAATCATTTATGTTTCGCACCGGCTCGACGAAGTTCTGGCGATCGCCGATCGAATTTCAGTGCTGCGGGATGGCGCTGTGAAAGCAGAAATGAATGCCAATATTGCAACGAAATCGACGCTGATTGAAGCTATGATTGGACGTGATCGTGTCGAATCTCAGCAAATCATTCCTCCGGTCCGGTCGGAATCCATTGCACTATCTGTTGACCGGTTGAATACGCCCGCCTTGCGCGATGTTTCCTTCAACCTGCACGCGGGCGAAATACTTGGCGTTGTTGGCCTGGCCGGTTCCGGCCCGGAATTCCTTATAAAGGGGTTGATAAACGAAGCAAAGGCAGGAACAATATCCTTAAATGGAGAGCCTGTAACGATCCGTGAGGCGGCTGATGCTTGGAAGTTTGGCATCGCAATCGCTCCGCGCGAACGACGATCCGAAGGCCTCTTGATGATGCAAGATATTGCAAGCAATATTGCATTACCGCATCTCAATAAATTTAGCCTATTACGATTTTTTTTGAGCCGAAAACATCAAGCCTTTGTGGCAAGAAAAATGGGCGTTCAGGTTAGGCTCAAAGCTCGCAGCTCCCAACAAAAGGTTCGTGAACTTAGCGGGGGAAATCAGCAGAAAGTGATGTTTGCACGCGCAATTGCAGGGGATCCCTCTGTATTATTGCTGGACGAGCCTACACGGGGCGTCGATGTGGGCGCGAAATATGATATTTACGCTTTGCTCCGAGAAATTGCCGAGAAAGGCGTCGGGATTCTCGTTGTATCTTCGGATCACGAAGAGATCATTCACCTATGCTCAAGGATTATGATTTTTAAAGACGGGCGACTGGTAAATACAGTAGTGAATAGCGAAATGACCGAACAGGCGTTGTTAGCCTTGTGTTATGGCGAAAGTCAGGATCGAATAGCATGCTAATGTTTCTACGCCGCTATGGTACGTTGGTTGGTATCGCACTTGTCTTTGTTTATTTTTGGATAAGTTTACCTGACACCTTCGTAACCTCACGAAATCTTCTAAATATCACTCAGCAAATGAGCATGTTGGCAGTGGTTGGATTTACCATGACCGTTGTGATGTCCATGGGAGATTTTGATTTAAGCGTTGGAGCGATGGCAAGCCTATCGGGTATCATTGCAGGTATTATATTTGTTTCAGGCGGATCCCCACAAATTGCCATTTTAGCTGCACTTTGCACTGGCCTTATTGGCGGCGCAATTAATGGATTTTTGGTGAGTTACATTGGAATTCTTCCATTCGTTGCGACGTTGGGCTCAATGACGGTTATAAGTGGGTTGGCCTTTCGACTATCAGGCGGTAAAACTATTTTTGGCTCTATCATTCCTACAAGTTTTTCAGGCTTCGCACGTGGCGGTATGGAGTTGTGGTCAACAGAGTTGGTTATTCCTAATCTGACGCTTGTTGCCCTCGGTGCCCTTGTTTTTATTTATATTCTTCTCGAGCATACAGTTTATGGGCGTCGTCTTTATTCGATTGGCGGAAATGTTGAGGCGGCGCGAATGGCAGGCGTACGCATAAAGCCATTGAGATTGATTGCCTTTGCATTATCAGGCCTTGGAGCTTCGGTGTCTGGCCTCATGTATGCAAGCCGAGTTGCGTCGGCTAATCCAACGCAAGGTGCAAGCCTCATGCTGGATTCGATAGCTGCAGTCTTTTTAGGTATGACGATGAGCGATGAGGGGCAACCGCGCGTATTATTTACGCTCGCAGGTGTGCTAATTCTTGGAATTCTCGGTAATGGTCTAACACAATTGAATGTAGACAGTTATGTAAGAGAAATGATTACCGGATCCATCATCATAGCCGCCGTTGCCGCAAGTAGTTTAAGCCGCACGCGGACTGGATAGCTTTAATACGTATTATTGGTTTGATTATGATTTTTATTATCTCGATTTATTTCCAAGCATTTCAACCGCTTAAGCAAACAAGCGGGCTACGTTTGGCCTATTAAAGGATGACCTTCCACAGGCTACTCGGTTACTTGCGACATTTCACGTAGATTAAAATGTATGATCCAGACGATGAGTATGGTCGTAACCTGCTAATATAACAGGAGGTGCGGGTGTCGGATAATCTCATATCGCAAGCCCTGCTGGCTTGGGAACATTTTCTCTCAGGAACCGGCTTTGGTGAACTGGCTAAGATTGCGGTCCAAAAAAGAGGCTGGCTCGATCACGAAGGCCACCCCACTGAAGACGGGCGGCGTTTGATTGAAGCTTTAATTGCCCAAGATGAACAAAGAAGCGTATTCCGCAATCTAGTCTGAAGAGCGCGTTGAACGAACGAAAAGTCTATTAAGCTAGCGCAAATTTAAAGACATGTCTCTTAAACTGTTGGAATATTTTATTAATTTGTTAAGTCATTGTCATTGGGCCACATCATAGGTTGTGCGAATTTAAATCGGCCTTAGATTTCGAATAATAACATCATGAAGCCTAATACGCCCGATTTGAGGCTCCAAATTACGTTTACGAAAATGTATAGCCCACCAATCTGAAATTCCATCCAACGCACAGGTTTAATATAAGTCCGTCACCGGGTTTGATAAAATTCCAATCCTTTCAATCTCAATCTCGCAAATATCGCCCTGCTTCATGAATATGGGCGGATTTCGCGCATAGCCCACTCCTGATGGCGTGCCCATCACAAGGACGTCCCCTGGCTGTAGGGTAATCGCTTCTGTAAGTGTAATGATCGTTTCAGCGACCGGAAACATCATGTTCGACGTATTATCCGATTGCATAACTTCGCCGTTCAATCGCGATTCAATTTTCAAACCGCTTGCGCCCAATGGTAATTCGTCAGGCGTCACCAAGATCGGGCCGAAGCCTCCGGTTTGATCAAAGTTTTTGCCTACCGTCCATTGCGTAGTCCGCTTTTGATAATCGCGCAACGTGGCATCATTAAAACAGCTATAACCTGCGACTGCGGTCAAAGCCGTTTCCTTGGTCGCGTGCTTGATCGTTTTCCCGATGATGACTGCAAGCTCGGCTTCGAAATCGAGCTTGTCAGAAATATTTGGACGCATGATGGGCTTATTATGAGCAAGTAACGAGCTTTTACCGCGCATAAAAATCGTCGGATAATCGGGAACCTGATATGGCCCTTCCTTCACATGCAAAAGATAATTGAGACCCAAACAAAAAATCGTACCCGGATTTGGGAGTACTACATCATATTCAATCGAACCTATTGGGCGACGATGTTCGCGTCTAGCTGACTTTGCTTTTTGTCCGAGCGCGACGAGATCACCTCCCGCGCGTAAAAATGTACCTAAATCAGAAGGAAGGGATGGGTCAAACGCACTTAGATCAATAACATCTCCGCCGTCAAGACATCCAAATTTCGATTGGCCGTTTTCAATAAAGGTGACGAATTTCATCTTCGGGTTCCAATTCTTACTCTGTCCGTAGGTTCACACCCGTTCAAGGCCGATTGCAATACCTTGTCCAACGCCAATACACATCGTGGCAAGCGCGCGATGGGCTTTTCGTTCGTTGAGTTCGAGCGCGGCCGATCCGGTGATCCGTGCGCCCGACATGCCGAGCGGATGGCCTAAAGCAATAGCCCCGCCATTGGGATTAATGTGCGCGGCATCATCGGGGAGTGCCAGCCCGCGCAACACGGCAAGACCTTGAGCGGCAAAGGCTTCGTTGAGTTCAACGACGTCAAAATCCGAGGGCTTCAAACCAAG
>CANGPL010000037.1 GCA_947455725.1 Hyphomicrobiales bacterium
ATCGAAATATCCTCATCAAGCCCCTCCCAATGGAGGCCGCCGGGACTGATCGTAACCAAATTGCGCTCATTGTCGCTGGCCGCTGCCAAACGAGGAAACCATGACAATGGAATGCCAAGCTTCCGGCCATCGGAAAGCGAGACCCACATTACATCTTTTTCAAAGGACACATCAAGCGCCGAAATAGTCATGCCAACACGCCATAATAAGTTCACGCCTAGCCACCACATTGTTCATGATATCACGAAGTTCGGCCCCATTGAAGCCCGAGTTCCAATCGACAGAGACACTAGGCTCAACCCAAATCTTAGCTTCGCAAGCTCCTCGCATAACGTGAACGTGGACGGGTTCACGAGGTGAGCCTTCATTCGAATAAAAGAAAAACCGTATTCCATCGATACGGAAAATAACGGGCATTGGCGGTCTCTTCGTGGAAAAGCGCCACTAGGATCCATTGAACGGCCGACAAGATCCACCAATGATCGGTTGTATAAATTTTATATGCGGCTCAGGCGAGTAATTCCCTCATCGCAACAAAGGCGCCAATTGCTTAAACTCCGCCGTACCCGATCGTTCAAGCCATTCGAAGAACACCATCTCGGCCGACACCATCGTAACGCCTGCCGACTGCAACCGATGCCGGGCGGCTTCGACATCCGATAGCGCGCGGCTTGATACGGCATCGCCCACAACGAACACATCAAACCCATGCGCTTGCGCATCTAGTGCTGTTTGCAATACGCAGACATGCGCTTCCATGCCCACCAACACCAATTGGCGGCGATCCGAAACCGATTTTAAATGCGTGGCAATCGCTTCATCGCGCAAACACGAAAACGATGTCTTGGCAAACACGGGAGACGCATCACCACAAGCAGCAAGCAAAGCCGGTGCCGTTGGCCCAAGCCCTTTGGGATATTGCTCGGTCAATGCTATCGGCACGTTCAACACACGCGCCGTTTCAATCAAAAACCGCACCCGCTGCAACATGGCGTCAACCGCATGAATCGTCGGCACGAGCTTTTCTTGAATATCGATGATGAGAAGCTGCGATGCGCTTCTCTTCATCAAACGTTCAGCAGACGCCACCATCATCGTGAAGTCATGCTTCTTCGGGAATAAATTTCAACACCGTCGCATTGATACAATAACGCAGCCCAGTAGGACGCGGACCATCCGGGAAGACATGACCCAGATGCGCATCGCATACCGCACACAGCACTTCAATGCGGCGCATACCGAGGGTCAAATCTTCGTTCTCGATAATCAAATGCCGATCAATCGGTTGGAAAAAGCTAGGCCAGCCGGTGCCCGATTCAAATTTGGTTTGCGACGTGAAGAGATCGGTCTCGCAGCACACGCATTGATATCGGCCCTCGCGCTTCTCATCCCAACCCGGCCCCGTGCAGGCGCGCTCCGTGCCGTGTTCGCGCGCAATCCGATATTGCTCAGGCGTTAGCCGCGCCTTCCACTCGGCCTCGCTACGGACGATTTTCGTCGGATAGGATGAATCATTCATTTGAAAATATCCTCTTCACGGTATTTGAATTTAGATTAAGCCTAGCAGAAATGGGACAGAAAATACAGTTACCTGGCAAATTTAATTAAAATGTTATTGATCTTGTGCTTAGAAGAACTCTCATTATTCGATCCGATAAAGGCCATTAATTTTATGGAATATCGTGAGTTGAAATTATTTTTTCATTGTTATATACTTAAAAAATTGTGATTTAGTGCGTCCTCTAGTTGAAAATTTTTGATTTTTTGTCGTTTAAATTGGACTTTCAAAGTTTTATTCGACTTTTAATTTGGATATAACGTTACGGCAATATTCAATCAAATTTTCGTAATTCAAGCGTCCCTTCAACCCTCAATATGGATCCTTGTTCAATGAGTGAACAATCGAAATCGACCGTCATCATCGAGCTTACCGCCGATATTGTATCGGCCTATGTCAGCCATAATTCCGTTAGCCCCTCGGAGCTTCCGAGCCTCATTCACCACGTTCACGGTGCCTTGACGCATTTTAAGCCGGTCCCGATCATCGAGGAGCCAATGGAGCCGGCGAAACCCGCAGTTTCGGTCAAAAAATCAATTACGCCTGATTATTTGATCTGCCTCGAGGACGGTAAAAGGTTTAAGTCCTTAAAGCGGCATTTGCGCGCTCAGTTTGGTATGTCACCCGATGATTATCGCGAAAAATGGGGACTTCCGCCCGATTACCCCATGGTGGCGCCGAATTACGCCACGGCGCGCTCGGCCTTGGCCAAAGAAATGGGTCTGGGTCAAAGCCGCCTAACCCGACGCAAATAAGTAAAATTCGGTAATAATACAGAGGGAAGCCACACAAAGGCTTCCCTTTCATGCGTTATAGGCGGATTTAACGCATTGTTGTTTTGAAGGAAACTGCCTAAATACAGTCATCCGGTGAGGCTATCGCCTAACCGATTTTTCCGACTGATGAACAGAACTAGGGAGACCGCCATGTTCAGCCTTCCCGAACTACCTTACGCCTATGATGCCCTTCAGCCTTATATGTCGAAGGAGACGCTCGAATATCACCACGACAAGCATCATCTTGCTTACGTGAACAACGGCAATAATTTGGTTAAGGGCACCGAATTCGAGAGCAAGTCGCTCGAAGAAATCGTCATCGGCTCCCACGGCAAGAATGCGCCCCTCTTCAACAATGCAGGCCAGCATTACAACCACATTCATTTCTGGCATTGGATGAAGCCCAATGGTGGCGGCGCCATTCCGGGCAAGATCGAAAAAGCCATCGTCTCGGACATCGGCTCGGTCGACAAGTTCAAGGAAGATTTCATCGCCGCCGGCACGACGCAGTTCGGCTCCGGCTGGGCATGGCTCGCGGTGAAGGATGGCAAGCTCGTCGTCGCTAAGACGCCAAATGGTGAGAGCCCGCTCGTCATGGGCGCGAAGCCGATCCTCGGCGTCGACGTTTGGGAGCACTCTTATTACATCGATTATCGCAACCGTCGTCCGGACTATCTCAAAGCCTTCGTTGATCACCTGATCAACTGGGATTATGTGCTCGAAATGTACGAAGCAGCGACCAAGTAATCGACTGAATAAAAAAGGGGCCGAAAGGCCCCTTTTCTTTACCCCGTGCGCTCAAATTAATAGACCTCATGCAACATCGCGAGATAATCCGCTTCCGTTGCAGGTCTCGCATTGGTGGCGTGCGTGTGATCCAGCATAGCCGCTTTGGAAATCGTTTCCAGAAGCGATTCCGGAACGCCGATTTCTTTTAAACGATTAGGCAACCCAAGCTTTTTGCTGAAATCCGCCATAAACGCAGCAAGATCATCTTTCGGGCCAATACCAACCGCCCGTTTTAATCTTGGATAGGTCGAGTTACCCCCAACCGCCTCATTGAACCGCAGAACCGGCGGCAAAAGGATCGCGTTAAGGGTTCCATGGTGCAACCGTAATTCCCTATATCCACCAAGGGGATGCGAGAGGGCATGCACCGCCCCAAGCCCCTTCTGAAAGGCCAAAGCACCCTCCATTGCGGCGATCATCATCTCCCGCCGAGCGGGTAAATCTTTAGGATTTTCAACCACTTGCGGTAAAGCTAGCATCGCCCGCTCCAACCCATCAATCGCAATAGCGGCCGCCACAGGATTATCAACAGGCGAAATAAAGCATTCAATACAATGACTTATGGCATCCATGCCCGTAGCAGCCGTCAGAATCGGCGGAAGCCCCAACGTCAATTCCGGGTCACAAATCGCCCGTTTTGGGATCAAAAACGGGGATAAAAGCCCCAATTTTCGACCATCCTTAAAACTGATAATCGCCCCCCGCCCAACCTCACTCCCTGTCCCCGCCGTCGTCGGAATCGCCAAAACAGGCGCAGTTTTGGCGGTAATCTTGGCCATTCCCCCATGAATTACCGCAAAATCAGCCAAATTTCCGTCATGAGCCGCCAAAACCGCAACCGCTTTGGCCAAATCCATCGCCGAGCCACCGCCCAACGCAATCATCCCATCACATTTTTCCGCCCGATAGACCAAAAGCGCCTCAAAAGCCGCCTCTTCGGTCGGATTGGCCGGAGTTCCATCAAAAACAGGGGCTTTTTGATCGACTCCACCGTCTTTAAGCACCTGCTCCAACAAGCCAGCCGCAACAATCCCGCGATCCGTAATAATCAAAGGCCGCTCAATCCCCGCCGCCTTCAAATCCTCCGCCAAAAACCGCCGAGCACCTGAATCCAATCGAATTGTGGTCAAATACGATATCAAAGCCACGCTAAATCCCCCTTTTTCGGCGTTTTTCTCTCTTCTTAGGATTTACGGCCGCTGGCAAATCACCAAGATTTCATTTCATTACTAACCAACCCGCAAGTCTTTGAAAGAGAATTCAGAAAAGATTGTCAGCCGCCCAGATTTGGTTTAATGACCCCCTCGCGTCACATCGACACCCTTGGAGGCGTTGACGCACCAACCGGCCGTCGGATCGGCTCGATCCAGGCGGCTTCTTTTTTGAAGGAATATCACCATGTCCAATGCTGCAAAGCAGATTGACGCGACGCTCCGCACGTCGAACGGCAAGGGGGCCGCTCGTGCAATTCGTCGTGAAGGCCGCGTTCCGGCCGTTATTTATGGCGGCGGCGCCGAGCCAACCTCCATTTCACTCGATTTCAACGCGACCAAGAAGCTTATTTTCGCTGGCCACTTCCTCACGACCGTGTTCGAGGTCAATGTGGACGGCAAGAAAATCACGGTCATCCCGCGTGATTATCAGCTAGACCCAATTCGCGATCAGCCGCTCCACGTCGATTTTCTCCGCCTGACGGCAGGCCAGAAGATCAAGGTCGAAGTGCCAGTCCACGTCATCAATCAAGCGGCATCGCCCGGCATCAAGCGCGGTGGCGCCGTGAACCTCGTTCAGCACTCGATTGAAATGATGGTCCCTCCTGATGCCATTCCGGATGGCGTGACTGTTGACTTGACCGGTATTGAAATCGGCAAATCGATCCACGTTTCCATGATCAAGCTGCCAGAAAACTGCACGGCCGTCGATAAGTCGGACTTCACGATCCTCACGATCGTCGCAACCGGCAGTATGAAGGATGAGCCAGCGGCTGAAACAGCAGCTCCTGCCGCAGCGGCTGCCAAGGCCGCGCCAGCAAAGAAGTAATCAGCGGCTAGCCGCATGAATTTGGCGCGCCGCGGGTCACTCGCGGCGCGTTTTTTATGATCACAAGTAACGCATGAGAAAACGTGCCCATGCTTCTCTTTGTAGGCCTTGGTAATCCTGGCACACGCTATACTGGAAACCGCCACAATATCGGCTTTATGGCAGTCGAGGAAATAGCACGTCTCTATAAAGCGCCTCCTTGGCGTAGGCGCTTTCAAGGTGCTACGACCGAAGCCATGATCGGCGCGGAAAAGGTCTTATTTCTCCTGCCCGAAACCTTCATGAATGAGTCAGGTCGTGCAGTTCAAGAAGCCATGCAATTTTATAAAATAGCGCTCAAAGACGTCATCGTTTTCCACGACGAGCTTGATTTGCCGCCGGCAAAGATGCGGGTGAAGCTCGGTGGCGGTAATGCCGGGCATAATGGGTTACGTTCCATCACAGCCCAATGCGGCAATGACTATCGCCGCGTCCGCTTAGGCATTGGCCACCCCGGTCACAAAGATGCCGTGCACGGGTTCGTCTTAAGTGATTTTTCGAAAAGCGATCGCGAATGGGTCTCGGATCTCTGCCGCGCGGTCGCCGAGCACGCGCCACTACTGACATCAGGCCAAGACTCAAACTTTCAAAGCAAGGTTCATCTAGCAATGGAGGCATATGGCTGGGGCGAGGAAAAGGAACAATAGTCGCAGTCCTTGCCTTTTGCTCCATTTCCCGACACAACGACGCTCAATCATTCCATCAAACGGATTTCAAAGATCATGGGTTTTAAATGCGGCATCGTCGGACTGCCTAATGTCGGCAAATCGACCCTCTTCAACGCGCTTACGCAGACAGCGGCAGCTCAGGCTGCCAATTATCCCTTCTGCACGATCGAGCCAAATGTCGGCGACGTGGCCGTTCCAGACCCGCGCATCGAGGCGCTCGCAGCCATTGCGGGGTCAAAAGAGATTATTCCTACGCGCATTACCTTTGTCGATATTGCGGGCATTGTTCGCGGTGCGTCGAAAGGCGAAGGCTTAGGCAATCAGTTTCTCGCCAATATTCGCGAGGTCGATGCTATCGCCCATGTCGTACGCTGCTTTGAGGATGGCGACATCACCCATGTCGAAGGTAAAATCGACCCGCTGGCCGATATTGAGACCATCGAAACCGAATTGATGTTGGCGGACCTCGACAGTCTCGAGAAGCGTATTGTCCCGCTCGAGAAAAAGGCCAAGAGCGGCGACAAAGACGCCAAAGAACAAGTCGACATCATGTCGCGTTGCTTAGCGCTTCTGCGCGAAGGCCGCCCTGCCCGTCTGGTTGAACGCTCTGCGGAAGAAGAGCGCGCCTTCCGCATGCTAACGCTGCTCACCGCTAAGCCCGTGCTCTATGTCTGCAATGTCGAAGAAGCTTCAGCCCACGATGGCAATGCCTTCTCCGCCCGCGTAATCGAATTCGCGAAAAAAGAAGGCGCCAAAGCCGTCGTCGTCTCCGCTCAAATCGAGAGCGAGATTGCGGTGATGGAAGCCGCCGACCAAAAAGATTATCTCGATGCCGTCGGCCTCGAAGAGCCGGGCCTTAATCGCGTCATTCGCGCAGGCTATGAACTATTAGATCTCGTGACCTATTTCACCGTAGGTCCAAAAGAGGCTCGTGCTTGGACCATCTCAAAAGGCACTAAAGGTCCCGCAGCTGCCGGCGTCATCCACACGGACTTCGAAAAAGGCTATATTCGCGCCGAAACCATCGCCTATGCCGATTACATTGCGCATAAGGGTGAAGCTGGCGCGCGTGAGGCTGGCAAGTTCCGCTTAGAAGGCAAAGAATATATCGTCGCCGACGGCGATGTCTTACATTTCCGTTTTGCCAATTAAGGCATCAACTGCCCGCCATTCACTTCAATAATCTGACCTGTGACATAACCCGACAGGCTCTCTGAAGCGAGATACAGGAATGTGCCCGCGCATTCCTCTGCAACGCCTAAGCGTCCCATCGGTATCGTTTGCCGCATCGCTTCAATCTGTTGCGCGTTGGAGTAGCGCTCGTGAAATGGCGTCGCGATTGTACCCGGCGAAACGGCATTGACGCGAATTTTTGAGCCAATCAATTCCTTAGCCATGCCCTTGGTAAACGCCGAAACAAATGCCTTGGTTGATGCATAAAGCACAGCACCACCGCCACCGCCATTTCGCGCTGCAATCGATGATACATTGATAATATTGCCGCTACCTTGCGTCTTCATTACATCCGCAGCCGATTGCATAAATTTAACCACCGAGCGAATGTTCAAATCTAACACGCGATCATAATGCTCATCGGTAATTTCGGAGAGCATTTTGCGGCCTAGCATGCCACCAGCATTGTTAATTAAAATATCCAGACGACCAAAGCGTTGCACGGTCTCTGAAACGATACGCGAAGGAACGGCTTTATCAATAACGTCACCATGGCAAAGCGCTGCTTCGCCGCCTGCTGAAACGATCTCAGCAACGACAGCCTCTGCCTCAGCCTTCGATGCATTATAATGTACCATTACCTTTGCGCCGTTGGCTGCAAAGGCTTTCGCCGCCGCAGCGCCAATACCCGTTGAACCACCTGTCACAAGCACGACTTTGTTTTGAAGATCGGCAATCATACGCTTTACTTTCGATGAAAATGAAAAGGCTTCGCTCAATGGCCTTCAAAGGCAATCAACGTTTGCACAGGAACGCCAAGCGCTTCTAATTTTGCACGTCCGCCAAGCTCGGGCAGATCAATAACAAAGCAAGCGGCTACGACTTCCGCACCCATTTTTTGCAAAAGCTTGGTTGCGCCTTCCGCCGTGCCACCCGTTGCGATCAAATCATCAATCAAAATAACTTTTTCACCGGGCTTCACGGCATCCGTGTGCACCTCCATCTCATCGACGCCATATTCAAGCGAATAGGCAATCGAGACCGTGGTATGCGGCAGTTTGCCCTTCTTCCGGATCGGAATAAAACCGGCCGAGAGCTGATGTGCAACCGCACCACCCAAAATAAACCCGCGCGCTTCCATACCGGCAACTTGGTCAATCTTGCTGCCCGCGAAAGGCTGCACCAGCCCATCAATGGCCCTTCGAAACGCCCGCGCATTTCCAAGCAATGTTGTGATGTCCCGAAACATAATACCGGGCTTCGGATAATCCGGAATGGATCGGATGGAATCACGAAGATAGTTGGCAGTCGAATGAGTCATAACATTCATCCAATTGAGTCATTTCGACGCTAGCACAGGCTAAACAATCAATCACGCCTTCAAAACACGTCCCGCGACGGCTTCTAATTTAGCAAGCAACACCGGATCACGAGCCTGCGGCGCGGTCATGATGGCAAACTCCAACGCCTTATGGGAGCCTACAGGGCATTCTTCCCGAAGCGCCGGAAAATCCTTCGCCAATCGTGCCACCAAGCGTCGTGCCTTTTCGGTATTGCCATGCATTACCTGGATCACCGATTGCACATCGACGACATCATGATCGGGATGCCAGCAATCGAAATCGGTTACCATCGCAATGGTCGCATAAGTTATTTCGGCCTCGCGAGCCAGTTTAGCTTCCGGCATCGCCGTCATCCCGATAACAGAATAGCCCGCTGATTTATAAGAAAGGCTCTCGGCAAGGCTCGAAAATTGCGGGCCTTCCATGCAGACATAGGTACCGCCTCTAACCGTCGTGATATTCTCGGCTTCGGCGGCTATAGCAATACGATCCACCAAGCGCGGCCCTACCGGATGCGCCATTGAGACATGGGCTACACAACCTCTACCGAAAAAACTCGATTCCCTTTTATGCGTCCGATCAACATATTGATCCACAAGCACGAAGGTACCCGGCGACAATTCCTGTTTAAAGGAGCCACAGGCGGAAAGCGAAATAAGGTCCGTAACACCCGCTCGCTTCATGGCATCAATATTGGCGCGGTAATTAATGTCTGACGGTGAAAAGCGATGCCCGCGCCCATGACGCGGCAAGAATACAACTTCAATCGACCCAATCGTACCCGCTCGCAAAACATCAGACGTTTCGCCCCACGGACTTGTAATGTTCAACTCGTGTAAATTCTCAAGTCCCGGAAGATCGTAAACCCCCGAGCCTCCAATAATACCAAGCTTGGATTGTGACATAGGCTGACGCTCCGTTAATGTTCTAATAGGCCTTAATACGAAGCCAAAACGCAACAAGAAAAAGGGCCCCGTTTCCGGAGCCCTTTTTAATCCATTTAATGATCGCGCAATCTTTATGCGTGGCCTTCAACATTCGCCCAAATCTTCTTCTTCGTGAAATACAGAAGACCGGCAAACACAAGCAGGAAGACGAGAACCCGGAAAGCAATCTCTTTACGCTGTTCCATGTGAGGCTCGGCGGCCCACATCAGGAACGCCGCAACATCCTTGGCATATTGCTGCACCGTCTCTGGAGCCTGTGGCTTGCCATCAGGTCCCTTAAGATAGGTTACAGCACCATCCTGCAGCGGAGGCGGCATGGAGATGACGTTGCCCGGGAAATATTTGTTATAATATTTGCCATCTGGAACCGTGACACCGGCTGGTGGCTCTTCATAGCCCGGTAGAAGCGACGCGATATAATCAACGCCCTGCTCTTGATATTGGGTGAAGATATCGAACACAAACCATGGGAAGCCCCGCTCATAAGTGCGCGCCTTTGCAATCACCGAGAAGTCAGGAGGGGCCGCGCCACCGTTTGCTGCTGCAGCGGCTTGCTTGTTCGGGAACGGTGCTGGCCAGAAGTCAGCTGGACGCGCTGGACGCTCGAACATATCGCCCGCATCGTTAGGGCCGTCCTTCACCTTATAGGTCGCAGCAAGCGCTGTTACCTGCTCTTTGGTGAAACCCGGTCCGCCCTTTTCCGCCAATGTGCGGAAGGCGATCTTGTTTAGCGAATGACAGTTCGAGCAGACCTCGTGGAACACTTTGAAGCCACGCTGCAACTGCGTTTCATCATAGGTGCCAAAGGGGCCCGAGAAGGACCATGTCACGCGAGGTGGAATTTCGCGTTCATGGCTTTGTGCGAATGCAGCACCACTCGTAAGACCAGCAAGTGCTACGATAGCGATAAGGGTTTTGATCGATTTCATCGTCTTATTTCCTGATCTCAACCTTTGGTGCTCGGCGAAGCTGCCGCGCCCGAAGCCATTGCTGAACCCGAACCACCCTTGCCTAGCACAGAGTCTGCGATAGACGCAGGCAGCGACTTTGGCGTCTCGAACAGGCCGAGAAGCGGAAGCACGAGGATGTAGTAAGCGAAGTAGTAAACCGTGCAGATACGGGACGCTATCACATACATGCCTTCTGGTGGCTTAGAACCAAGCCAGCCGAGGATCACGGCATTGATTGCAAAGAGCCAAAAGAAGACTTGAAACACGGGACGGTAATTACCCGAGCGTACCTTCGACGTATCAAGCCATGGCACAACGACCATAATCGCGATCGAGCCGAACATCGCCAACACGCCCAGAAGCTTATCCGGGATGGCGCGCAAGATCGCATAAAATGGCAAGAAGTACCATTCCGGCACGATGTGAGCTGGCGTTACTGCAGGATTAGCTTCGATGTAGTTATCGGCGTGACCGAGAAAGTTTGGAATGTAGAACGCGAACCAAACATACACCATCAAGAAGCATGACAGAGCGAAAGCATCTTTTACCGTGAAGTAAGGATGGAAAGGCAACACGTCCTTATCCGTCTTCTTCTCGATGCCCGATGGGTTATTCGAGCCTGGAACATGCAAGGCCCAGATGTGAAGAACCACAACGCCCGCAATCATGAAAGGCAGCAGATAATGAAGCGAGAAGAACCGGTTCAAGGTTGGGTTTGAAACCGAATATCCACCCCAGAGATACGAAACAATCACTTCACCCACGCCTGGAATGGCAGAGAACAGGTTCGTGATAACCGTTGCACCCCAGAAGCTCATCTGGCCCCATGGCAGCACATAGCCCATGAACGCGGTCGCCATCATCAACAAGAAGATAATCACGCCAAGAATCCAAAGCACTTCGCGTGGCGCCTTGTATGAGCCATAATAAAGACCACGGAAAATATGCACATAAACGGCGATGAAGAACATCGATGCGCCATTGGCGTGCAGATAGCGCAGCATCCAGCCATAATTCACATCGCGCATGATCAACTCAACCGAGTTGAACGCCATATCGGCATGGGCGGTGTAATGCATGGCAAGCACAACACCTGTTACGATCTGTGAGACCAACATAAACGCGAGAATACCGCCGAACGTCCAGAAATAGTTGAGGTTCCGTGGGTTCGGAAACACAACAAAAGACGAATGAATGAGGCCCATAATCGGCAGGCGGCTTTCAAACCACTTGCCTACGGCGCTCTTGGGTACATAGGTGGAATGTCCGCTCATGGCTTTATCCCTGAAAATCGGAGCACTTGGCTCCATAAACCGTTTTTAACTGACTGAACGCAATAGCTCAGCCGATGCGGATGGCCTTGTCGCTCGTGAACGCGTAAGGCGGCACGGGCAGATTGATTGGGGCCGGCCCCTGACGGATACGGCCGGATGTATCAAACACCGAACCATGGCATGGGCACTGCCAACCATGGAAGGCGCCTTCATTGCCTAGCGGCACGCAACCCAAATGGGTGCAATTGCCATAAACAACCAACCATTGGTCTTTACCCGGTTTTACACGCGCCGAATCCGCTTCCGGATCGCGTAGGCTCGTCACATCGGTTTCCTGCGCCGCTTTAATTTCCGCCGCCGTCCGATGGCGAACGAAAATCAATTTGCCGCGCCAGAACAATTTGACGATCTGGCCTTCAGCGACCGGAGCCAAATCGAAATCAACCGGCGCACCGGCGGCAATCGTTGCCGCGTCGGGAGCCATCTGACTGATAAAGGGCCAAATGGTAGCCGCTAGGCCAACCGCACCTGCGGCGCCGGTTGCTAAAAACAGAAAATCGCGTCTCGTGGGTTCGGCAGAGGCCGATGCGTGAGTTGTTGCCACTTTGTCATCCTCGCACCCAGCGCCCCCTCGGCTAGCCTCCGTGCGGAGGCAATCACCTCGGTGTTTCCGGATTTCGGCTGGCGGCGCTGGTTGCCAAGCCGGTCCTCAAACGTCAATGATCGGTACGGGACGAAAACCGCATCCCATATCGAGGCGTCATGTGACATGAGGCGCAGCGCTTGTCCATAGTCCGGATGGATGATCGCCATGCGTTTTCAAAGCATTTTGCCGCAGATGGTGCATAAAAGGAAAATAACATCGTGCAATTGGCACTCTACCAACCCGATATACCCCAGAATGCGGGCACCATGCTCCGGCTATGTGCCTGCCTTGGGGTAACGGCTCATATTATTGAACCCACCGGATTTCCGGCCTCTGACCGGGCTTTTCGCCGTGCCGGGATGGATTATCTCGATCAAGTAACGATTATTAGACATATTGGCTGGGCCGATTTTGACGATTTCCGCCGCTCGGAGGGGTTAAGGCTCGTCCTCGCCTCGACAAAAGCCCAAACCCGATATACCGATTTCAGCTACGCAAAGACCGACATCCTGCTCATGGGACGCGAATCGGCCGGCGTGCCCGACGATGTGCACGAAATGGCCGATGCCCGGATCTTGATCCCGATGCGGCAGACTTTGCGTTCGATGAATGTCGCGGTGACGGCAGCAATGATTATGGGAGAGGCGTTGCGTCAATTGGACGCTTTTCCGTGAAAGACTGAATAAAGAGAGACGGCGGCATGACGATTTCCCCCGACATTGAAACCCGCAAGGTGCGGGCCGAAGCTTGGTTTCAATCCCTGCGTGATAAAATTTGCGCCCATCTTGAACAATTAGAGGACGAAGCAGCAGGGCCGTTTTTCCCGGAAGCCACGGCCCCCGGACGCTTTGTCCGCACCCCCTGGCACCGTACCGACCATTCCGGCGCCAAAGGCGGCGGCGGGGTCATGTCGATCATGAAAGGCCGCGTGTTCGAGAAAGTCGGCGTTCATTGCTCAACCGTCTATGGCGAATTCGCCCCTGAATTTCGTGGCCAGATCCCCGGCTCGAACGAAGACCCCAACTTTTTCGCCACCGGCATTTCGCTGATCGCCCATCCGTGGAACCCAAACGTGCCGACCGTGCACATGAACACGCGCTTTGTCGTCACGACCAAAGCCTGGTTCGGCGGCGGCGCGGACCTTACCCCTGTCATGATGCGTCGTCGGACGCAGGAAGACCCTGACTCCCTTGCCTTTCATGCGGCGATGAAGGCACCCTGCGACGCCCATTCCGCCATCGCGCCTTATGAAAAATATAAAGCCTGGTGTGACGAGTATTTCCATCTGAAACACCGCAACGAGCCACGCGGCATCGGCGGCATTTTCTATGATTATCTCGACTCAGGTGATTGGGACGCTGATTTGGCGTTCACCCAAGATGTTGGCCGAGCCTTTGAGGCGGTCTATCCCGCCATTGTCCGCGCGAACGTCTCAACGCCTTGGATAGAAGCCGACCGGGAGGAACAACAAATCCGTCGCGGCCGCTATGTCGAGTTTAATTTGCTGTATGACCGTGGCACGATCTTCGGGCTTAAAACCGGCGGCAATGTCGACTCAATTCTCTCCTCTATGCCGCCAACGGTGAAATGGCCTTAGGCCGTTTCACTTCCCTCGAGCATATTCCGCATACAATTCGCGTGCTTTGCGATAGTGCGGCCCCGGCTGCAAATCGCGATCATCAATGCGCGTAATTGGCTGCACCTTGCCGTAATTGCCGGCGGAGAATAACTCATCGGCGCCCTTAAAATCTTTGTAGCTTAAAGCGCTCTGCACGACTTTTTGGCCAGACGTTTCAAGCAGTGCAATCGTCCGTTGCCGTGTAATCCCATTCAAAAATGTACCATTTGGCGCGGGCGTAAACACGACACCGTCCTTGGCCATAAACACATTCGCCGTTGCCAATTCGGCGACATTGCCGAGCATGTCGGTGAGGAGGCAATTATCAAACCCGCGCGCGCGACATTCAAGCAAGGCCCGGCCATTATTAGGATAAAGACAACCAGCCTTTGCATCGAGCGGCATGGTTTCTGGCGTGGGCCGTCGATAGGGTGACAGGGTGATCGATGAGCCCGCCTCAACCGGCATCGGCGCCTCATAGATCGAGAGCAGCCAACGCGTCGACTCGCCGTCGGGTGCCACAACACCACCGCTGCCGGTCTCTGGCCAATACATAGGCCGGATATAGAGCGCCGCGTCCTTATCGAATTTAGCGATCCCTTCCCAAGCAAGCGCCAGCCAATCGTCAACACTCACAAGCGCTTTCAAGTGCATGGCGACCGCAGAACGGTTCACGCGCGCGAAATGTAAATCGAGATCGGGGGCTGCGCCTTCATAATACCGCGCACCGTCAAAGACCGATGAACCAAGCCAAAAGGCATGGCTTCGAGGCCCTAGTATAGGTGGGTTTCCCTCATGCCATTCACCATCAAAAAACGTCCAGGTTTTTGACCACATCGCGTCTTCCCCCCTTATGCCAACGCAGCCAAAATGCGCGCCCAAGAGCGCGCGCCTTTTTCAAAGCTCGTCAGATCATATTTTTCATTCGGCGAATGGATCCGGTCATCATCAAGACCAAAGCCAATCAAGAGCGTATCAAGCCCCAAAATACGTTTGAAGTCACCGACAATCGGAATAGATCCACCAGACCCTAGCGTCACCGGTGCAACACCCCATTCATCCTGCAAAGCCGCTTTAGCAGCAACGAGATCAGGCATATCAAAGGGCAGGGCCAGCGCGGGCGAGCCTTTATGGCTGATAAATTCTACCGTGCAATCTTTCGGAAGGCGTGCGCGCACATGCGCGTGGAACGCTTCCACGATTTTAGACGGGCTCTGATCCCCCACCAGACGGAACGAGACTTTCGCGCTCGCTTCCGCTGCAATCACCGTTTTCGCCCCGACACCGGTATAGCCGCCGATGATACCATTCACATCGCATGTTGGGCGCGATTGGATCATTTCAATCAACCGGCGTCCCTTTTCGCCCGCGGGTTCTGAGAGACCCACACCGCCTAAAAATTCTTCTGCCGTTAATCCCAATGTGTCCCATTGCGCAAGTACTTGGGATGGCGTCTCGGGTACACCCTCATAAAAATCTTTAAGCGTGACGCGGCCATCCGCATCGTGCAAATCGGCGAGGATTTTGGTCAACACGCGGATCGGATTTTGCGCACCGCCACCAAATAGGCCCGAGTGTAAATCACGATCCGCGGCCTTAATCGTCAATTCCTCATAGACCATCCCACGTAGCGACGACGTAATCTGCGGTGTGTTGCCGTCCCACATTGACGTATCACAAACGAGCGCTACATCGGCCTTCAACGCCGCCTTCTGCGCTTCAACAAACGCGGGCAAATGCTTGGAGCCGTCCTCTTCCTCACCTTCGATCAAAAAAGTCACGCCGATCGGCAATGAGCCAACAACTTCTTTGTAAGCCCGACAGGCTTCGATAAAGGTCATGATCTGCCCCTTATCATCCGCAGAGCCGCGCGCACGGATAACTTTTCGGCCGTCCGGCAGCGTTGTGATGACCGGCTCAAAAGGCGGCGTATCCCAGAGGTTTAGCGGATCAACCGGCTGCACATCATAATGACCGTAAAATAAAGCATGACGCTTGGAGCTGCCCTCGACGCGGGCTGTAACAGCCGGGTGGCCGCCCGTATCCTGAACCTCTGCCTGAATGCCGATGCCCGCAAGCTCAGCCTTTACCCAATCCGCCGCCTTGCGGCACTCGCCTGCAAAAGCTGGATCAGTGGAGATCGATTGAATTTTAAGAAAATCAAACAAACGCGCCAAAGCGGCATCGCGGTTTTGGTCTAAACGGGCAAGCACGGCATCAAGTTGGGACATGAGTAAATCATCCTGTGACAGGGTTCCCATCATGTCTACCCGTCCAGGCTAAGAGCGCAAGAGGGGGCTACCCTTTCGCAACCCCTTTAAGCAGAGGTATCTTGGCAAGATGCACGGCAATCGCACAGGATACGATGCGGCTTTCAAGCGTATCCGCCCGACTGGTTAATATAATAGGCACCCGCGCACCCACCACAATTCCGGCGGCTTCCGCATGCGCCATAAAGGATAAAGTCTTCGCCAGAATATTTCCGGCAATCAGATCCGGCACGACCAGAACATTAGCCCTTCCCGCGACATTCGAACGAATATGCTTTTGCGCCACGGCACCCATATCAATTGCATTATCAAGCGCCAAAGGTCCGTCCAGCAAGGCACCTGAAATCTGACCACGATCCGCCATTTTGCACAGCGCAGCAGCATCAAGCGTCGATTGAATGGCGGGATTGATGGTCTCGGTTGCCGAGAGTAAAGCAACCCTCACCTCTCCCATGCCAATCGCATGCGCGAGATCGATTGCATTTTGAACAATATCAGCCTTTGCGTGCAAATCAGGGGCAATATTGATGGCTGCGTCGGTTACGATGAGGGGCTCACTATGCCCCTTGGTCGCCATAACATAACAATGGCTGATCCGACGTTCGGTGCGTAGCCCATGATGCAAGTCAATTACTGCCGCCATCAATTCATCCGTATGAAGACTGCCCTTCATCAAAGCATCTGCCTTACCGGTACGCACAAGTTCAACGGCAGCATCTGCGGATGCATGGCTATGCGGTGTGCTAATGATCGGCCAATCGAGAGAAGTTAAGCCTGCATCAGAAGCAGCCATTCTAATTTTAGCTTCTGGACCTACGAGCAGTGGTTCGATCAACCCCGCTTTTACAGCTTCTGAAACGCTTTCCATCGTGAGGGAATCACAAGGATGCGCAACAGCGACCCGTAAGCGTTTCTCGTTCTTGGCCTGCGCTAACAATGTTTCAAAGATGGGATGCATCAAGCACGCCTTTCTAGATCTTATGCAAGCGCGCTCGGCCGCGATGAAACCGATTGATGCCAACGGATGAGATGCATCATTTCATCCGGCACCCGTGTCTTGGTTGGTTTCATAAAATCAATCGCACACAACGCTGTGATATCAGCAATAGAATAGGCACTGCCTGCCAAAAATTCATGCTTTGATAAATGCTCATCGAGCAGTTTCAGCCCTTCGAGAATCTTCGGTCGATTAACATCGGCCCATTCCGCAACCTGAGGCACTTCATGCTTCGCCATTCCCGGATGGCCATGTCGAAACACATGGGTAATAGGCACAAATAATTCGAGTTCCGCGCGACGGTTCCACATCTCTACCAACGCCTTTTCGAGCGGCGTGCGGCCAAATAGACTTGGCTCAGGCTGAATTTCCTCGAAATAGCGGCAGATCGCGACTGACTCGGTAATGACAGTGCCATCATCCAGCTCTAAAGCGGGGGTGCGCTGCAAAGGATTGACCTTGGCGAAGGCCGGATCGCGATGCTCAAACGTACCCAAATCGACGGTGACTGTTGGAATCTCGATGGCCTTTTCCTTCAAAAAGATCCGAACTCGCCGCGGGTTAGGCGCCCGAACACTGTCATATAACTTCATTATGTGCCCCTCGGTTCAATGGTGCAGACGGTTCCACGCCTCGACAACCGCGTCAACCACACAAGATACCCACTTTAGTTTCAATTTGAGCCAATTCGACAGCCCGAATTTAACCCAATCTTGGTAGCCTTTGACGAATTAAGGCAGGTGATTATCAATGATCCCGGAGTTGAACAGGCTTATCGCACAAAGTCGGCGCGTTACCCATTTCGCCCTTGGGATAGACCGCGTCTCAGCCATGCCGTCTGGACTATCCAACTGGACCGCTCGCGGCTTTGATGACGAGCTCCTGATGACCTTTGCGCGTGCAAGGCCAAAGGCAATTTTACTTCAACTCATCATGCTCATGCCGATCCTCGGCATCAGCGCATTTAATCCGCCACTTTTACCCATTCCGGTTGGCGCGTTTCTCATCGGAATTGGTCTGGTCGCATCGCTTACCCTTGCGGATTACTGGCCAAAAGTCGGCCAATTAACCGCCAAACTATTATTCCTAATCTTTGAAGCGCTGCAGGGCACGGGTTGGGCGTTGATCAGTCAGGCATCACCGGCACCAGATATGATACCGGACATTGCCTTTTTGGTCTTTATACCGGTTGCGCTAGGTGGCTCCGCCCTTGTCTTTTCATCGGCAATCCGAGGAGCGCTAGGCTTTCAGCTTCTGCCCATTCTTATCGGCGATTTCTTCACTATTCTTTTATCGCCCGAACGAAATTCAACCGACACGGTTTATCTGTCTATCGCTCTGATCGGCTTTTTTCTGTATCTCGCAGGCAAAATATCCGAAACGACGCTCGATCATCTGACAATTCGGGCAGAAAAAGACGCGCTGATCGCCGATCTTGAGCAGGCAAAAGCGCATTCGGACGAAGCCCGTCGACGCGCCGAAGAACTCAATCTCGCAAAATCACGGTTTCTCGCCACCATGAGCCATGAATTACGTACACCGTTAAACGCCATTCTCGGCTTTTCCGAAGTCATGGAGGCCGAACTTCTCGGTCGCCATCGTGTTAAAGCCTATCGCGCCTATGCGCGGGATATTCACGAAAGCGGGCAAATGTTGCTCGGCATTATCGATGAAGTCCTAGACCTATCGCGCATTGAAGCGGGGCGTTACGAACTTGAAGAACAAATTTGCCAATTGGCCGAATCCGTCTCCGAATGTGCTCATCTCTTACAACTACGGGCGCATTCACGTGGCGTGATCATGATGATGACTGTTGATCCTGAATTGGAGCCTATTGTTGCGGACGAACGCGCACTGCGCCAAATCACGCTGAATCTTCTATCGAACGCCATTAAATTCACGCCAGCAGGCGGAGAAATTTCAATCAATATTGGCCGCAGTCCATTAGGCGGTCAATTCATTCAAGTCACCGATACCGGCCCGGGTATCCCTGCGCATGAAATTCCAATCATTTTAGAAAGCTTCGGCCGTGGCTCGCTCGCGGTGAAAACGGCCGAACAAGGGTCAGGCTTAGGCCTGCCCATCGTGCGCGGACTAGTCGCGATGCATGGCGGTGAATTTTCAATTCAATCGCGGGAGGGGGAAGGAACATCCGTCACAATCACCCTGCCCGCGCATCGCGTGATCCGCGGTAACCATCAGGAGCAAACCATCCAGGCCGATGATCGCGTGGCAGCCTAATTAATCCGCGCGATCATCAACTTTGGCCTCGCCAAAGGTTGCCATACCATCATGGCAAGCGGCAGCCGCTTTAATAACGCCAATGGCAAGTGCGGCACCCGATCCCTCGCCCAAGCGCATGCCGAGATCGAGAAGAGGCTTTTTACCAAGCCTATTCAACACGTCCCGATGCGCGCCTTCAGCTGAGACATGGCCTGCCATGCAATGGTCAAGTGTGCGGGGATCAACGGCGTGAAGAATAGCGGCGGCAGCCGTTGCGACATAACCGTCAATAACAACCGGAATACGCTCCATTCGCGCTGCTAAAATAACACCCGCCATAGCCGCGATTTCACGACCACCAAGACGGCGCAGCACGTCGAGCGGATCATTCAAATGCGCTTTGTGAAAAGCCAAAGCGGTTTCAACAGCGGCAATCTTGCGCTTCAAGCCTTCATCATCAACGCCCGTTCCGCGGCCAACCCAATGGGCGGTATCGCCGCCATAGAGCGCTGCATAAATCGCGGCTGAAATCGTTGTATTGCCAATGCCCATTTCACCGATGGCCACGAGATCGTGCCCACCACCAATAGCTTCCATACCAAAGGCCATCGTGCCGACACAGGTCTTCTCGTCCATTGCCGCTTCAACCGTAATGTCACCGGTCGGAATGTCGAGCGCCAGATCATAGGCTTTAAAGCCAATATCAAACGTCTTGCAGATTTGATTAATCGCCGCACCACCCGCGCCAAAATTATCCAGCATTTGCTGCGTCACGCTTGCGGGATAGGGCGAAACGCCACGGGCCGTAACACCATGATTACCGGCAAAAACCGTTACCAAGGGCCGCATAATCGCAGGGCGCGCTTTACGCTGCCAAGCGGCCAACCATTCGACAATCTCTTCCAAACGACCCAGGCTACCCGGCGGCTTCGTTAAAAATCGATCCCGCCCGCGTACGGCCTCAACTGAATCCAAATCAGCATCCGGCATTTCGGAAATAACACGACGGATATCGGCAAAGGGGCTGGAGGCGGTAAAAGCAGTCATGGTCGACTCACAAAAGGTTGACATACGGGTGCGCCGTTAGACGCCGCTGATCGGAAAGACGCAAGTATAAAACGGACGTCAATCACCGCTAACCCGACCTTGGAATTAAAATTCCAAATCCAGCCGCTCCAGCCCGTGGAAATGATAGGCATCCCGATAAACGGGCTTCCGCGCTAGCCGCAGCTTTGGCAGCCGATCAAATAATACTTTGAGCGCCACCCGCATCTCTAGCCGGGCCAGAGGCGCGCCGACGCAAAAATGAATACCGCCGCCAAAACTTTGCTGCGGGTTAGGATCGCGGGTTGGATCGAGCCGATCCGGGTCTTTAAACCGGGCGGGATCACGATTGGCGGCACCGAGCATCAAGCCAATCTCCTTACCCTTTTTGAGCGCTATACCGTTCCATTCGAGATCTTCGAGTACATAGCGGGTGAAGAGATGCAGCGGCGCGTCAAAGCGCAACACTTCTTCAACCAATCTCTCGCTCGAAGCTATGTCAGAAAGCGCAGCACGGGCATCAATGCCTTCTTCCAAAATCGCCTTGACTCCATTGCCGAGCGAATGAACGGTTGCTTCGTGTCCTGCGTTCAAGACGAGAATACAGGTAGAGATAAGTTCGTCTTCGGTAAGCTTCGTGCCTTCCGATTCGGCCGTGATCAAATGGCTCATTAAATCATCGGCAGGCTTTTTCCTACGTTCTGAAATATAGGACTTAAGATAGGCAACGAATTCCTGCGTTGCTGTAACCGCTGCATCTTCCGCCGCACGGTCGCGACCAAACTGATACATCGCCACCATTTTATGCGACCAATCGAGCAATTGCGGCACCATATCGGTGGGTACGCCCAACAATTCAGCAATGACAATCACGGGAATAGGTGTTGCGAAAGCTTCGATAAGTTCAACCTCACCGCGTCGCTCAAATCCATCAATCAACTCATGCGCTAATATTTCAATGCGCGGCGCGAATCGCTCGACCTGCCGCGATACAAAGGCCCGATTAATCAATGTTCGAAGCCGTATATGATCGGGTGGCTCGAGCGATAAAAGCGAATGGTCTTCCACATCATAAAACGGTTTGACGTGAGCGGGTATTTCCGGCCAGGCCAACTCATCGCGCGTTGCGACATGCAGAATTTGCCGCCCAAAGCGTTTGTCACGAAATAACGCAGTGACATCGGCGTGAGACACAAAACACCACATGCCGAATTGCTTCCAAAAGAACGCCGGAGAGCGTTCTCTTATCGCATGATAAGCGGGATAGGGATTATTAAAAAAGGTCGGATCACGGGGATCGAGATCAACAAGAGAATTAGACGATATCAGCCCCATCTTAGTCCGCAGGCATTGAAGCGCGAATATCCTGCCGCAAAGTATCGATGACAATCAATTCATCGCGCTTTTCAACGTGCCAAAACGTCCAGCCATTGCAGGCCGGCAGGCCTTGAGCAAGCGCACCAATCTTATGGATGGAGCCCGTCGCAGGTCCTAATACCAATGAACCATCGGCTTTGACCTTGGCACGAAAGCGGCGTTTGCTGTCAACAAGTTCTGCACCCGGCAAAATCAATCCCGCTTCAATCAATGCATTAAACGGGATGCGCGGCTCGCTCCGCTTTGACGGTGCAATCGCAAGTGCCTCATCATCTAAAGGATCAACGGCTGCAATGCGCGCCCGCGCTGCTTTCGCGTAAACCGGATCGCGTTCAATACCGATATAGTGACGCCCTAACCGTTTCGCGACCGCGCCCGTAGTTCCGCTACCAAAAAACGGATCGAGCACGACGTCACCTGGATTAGTGGACGATAATAAAATCCGCGCTAATAACGCTTCGGGCTTTTGCGTCGGATGCACTTTGTCGCCATTCGCATCCTTCAAACGCTCGCCACCGGTGCAAAGCGGTAAGTACCAATCCGAACGCACTTGCGTATCTTCATTACCCGCTTTCAACGCATCGTAATGGAACGTGTAATTCTTCGCATTTGCACTTTTCGACGCCCAAATCATCGTCTCATGCGCATTGGTAAAGCGACGCCCACGGAAATTCGGCATCGGGTTAGCCTTGCGCCACACAATATCATTCAAGAGCCAAAAGCCCAGATCCTGCATAATCGAACCGACACGGAAAATATTATGATAAGACCCAATGACCCATAGTGTCGCATTCGGTTTCATCACGCGTTGTGCAGCGGACATCCAATCGCGGGTAAAGCGGTCATAATCAGCAAAACTTGCAAACTTGTCCCAGTCATCATCCACCGCATCAACAAGCGATTGATCGGGGCGGTTTAACACGCCTTCAAGCTGCAAATTATAGGGCGGATCAGCAAAAATAAGATCAACGCTCGCCTCAGGAAGACTGTTCAACAGATCAATAGAATCACCCAATAAAACGGTATCGCGCACGAGCAAGGTAGGCTCATTGCGCGACACCACATGGGGTGTCGCGCGACGCGGAACCGATAAAGCTGCACTATTACGCAACGCCCTTGTACGCGGAGAACCCATTTGAAGCCGCCCTGTTAATCGACACGAGCAACTTAAGAGTCGCATGGTAAACAGAGGGTTTAGCGAACGGAATCAAAACGAATTGATTTAATTACCTCGCATCATGGTTACTGGATTGTTAACCCTTCAACGGCGCAAAACTTAAGCGATGGATCGGACAGGCCCCAAGCTTACTAATCGCTTCGAGGTGCGCCGTAGTGCCATAGCCCATATGGTGTTCAAATCCGTAGCCCGGCCAAAATTTGGCCACTCGCGTCATCAATCGATCCCGCGTAACCTTGGCCAAAATCGAAGCCGCAGCAATCGATACCGAGCGCCCATCGCCCTTTACCAAAGCTTGCGCCTCACAGGGCAAACCTTGCGGCACATCGCGTCCATCGATCAGCGCATAGCCGGGTTGAACGGCCAAGCCTTGCAGGGCTTCCACCATACCGCGCAGGGTGGCAGCACGGATATTAATCGCATCAATCACGCCCGCAGAAACACTCACAATCGACGCATGGCTCGTCGCAAGGATCTGCTCATAGAGCACTTCACGGTTTTTAAGCGTAAGCTTCTTCGAGTCATTCAGGCCTTCTGGAATAAGCTCTGGATCAAGGATACAGGCCGCCACAACAACGGGGCCTGCAAGAGGCCCCCGGCCTGCTTCATCGACGCCCGCTATCGGCATAATACCGCGCGCTATCAAATCCGCTTCAAAGGAGTAATCGGGTTGTTGCGTCACGATTTCGCTCAAAACAAACTCAACTGATCGCCCGCGCGCTGTGGTCGCTCAAACAGATCATTCCTTAAGCGCAGCCGTTGGCGGTTCAACCCCAACCGTTCAGTCGCAAGCCTGAACCGTTGCGCAATCAATTCGGCATAGGGCCCCTCGCCTGTCATCCGCTCGCCAAATCGGGCCACGTAATCTTTGCCGCCGCGCGCGGTTTGCACAAGCGATAAGACATGCCGCAATTTTCCAGGGTAGTGCTCTAGCAACCACTCGCGAAACAAATCGCGTATTTCAAGCGGCAATCGCAAAAAGATATAATTCGCTTCAAGCGCACCCGCGCCCGCTGCCGCTTCCAAAATTCGTTCAATCTCATGATCATTCAGCGAAGGAATAAGAGGAGCGACCATCACACCAGTCGGTATCCCCGCCGCAATCAGCTGACGAACAGCATCCAGCCTTTTAGACGGCGTGGCCGCGCGCGGCTCCATTTGACGCGCAAGTACCGGATCGAGCGTGGTAATCGATAAGTGAACCTTTGCGAGGCCCTGCGCGGCCATTGGCCCTAAAATGTCAATATCGCGTGTAATCAATCCCGACTTCGTAACAATACCCACCGGATGTTTGAACTTCGCCAACACTTCGAGCACCGATCGCATAATCTTTCGCTCCCGCTCAATCGGCTGATAGGGGTCGGTATTGGTACCAATCGCGATCATGCGTGGCGTGTAATTTGGTGCCGATAATTCACGCTCCAGCAATTCAGCCGCGCCTTCTTTCGCATAGAGCTTTGATTCAAAATCGAGCCCGGGCGACAGCCCCATATAGGCATGCGTCGGACGCGCGAAACAATAAATACACCCATGCTCGCAGCCGCGATAAGGATTGATCGAGCGATCAAACGGTACATCGGGCGATTCATTGCGCGTGATAATCGTACGCGGCTTCTCAAGGGTCACGCTGGTTTTAAACACCGGCAGCTCAGCGAGCGAGTCCCAGCCATCATCCTCAGTAATGCGTGCCACCGGCTCATAGCGGCCCGAAACATTCGTGACAGCCCCGCGCCCGCGCCGCCGATCCGCATCGACGCCGTCAACCGTCAGCCTTTCCGCCACAAGCTCGTTTTCGTTTGCGCGCGCCATCTAGTCCTCTAAACCGGAACATTATAAGAACATCACAATTAGTAATGATTCATCAAGCGCGAATTCGATTTTAAATTGCCAAAAACAGAGGCACGCACATTTCATTCGCCTGTGCTAAGCGACGCTGCATGATATCGGTCATCCTCCCTGCTCTTGACGAAGAGCCTGCCACCATCGAAACGCTCGCCGTCCTCGTCGAGGGCGTGGCCGAAGGCGTACTCCGCGATTGCATCTTGGTGAGTACCGCGCCGTCCGAAATGTACGAGAACTACGCTGATGCCGCCGGCTGCGCCTTCACGGTTGAACCGGGCCCTTACGATGCTTTGATCAAAAAAGGTGCCGAGCGCATCCGTTCCGATTGGTCCTTGGTCATCACACCAGGTCTCGTGCCATCAGGCGATTGGCTCACCGAGCTTGCCGATTGGATGGCCGATAAACCTAAGCAATCAGATGCCGCAATCATTCCTTACCACACGCGGCAAGGTTGGCTGGCCCGCCTCAATGCGCTGGCCATTAATCTTCAAACCACCATCACCGGTAAACCGTACGCGCTGCAAGGTTATGTGGTTGCAACCGCGTTGTTGCGCCAACCAAACCTACCACGGCTTAGATTAACGCGGTTAGATGCCAAAATGGTCGATCGCCGCGTTGGTAGACGTCCTTAAGCGCTATCGATTAGATTTTTGTCCGCCGCCCTGCCTTCGCGGATGAAGCGACAGCGGCCTCAATAAACGCCAAGCCTTTTACGCCATCCTCAATCGTCGGAAACAGAACCTCTGCATCCGGCTTAGCGCCCTGTCTTGATGCACGAATAGCATGCGCAATTTCGGTATAAAGATTGGCAAACCCTTCGAGATATCCTTCCGGATGTCCGGCAGGAATACGTGTCATGCGACCGGCAGCCTCACTTGTACGAATACCACCGCGTGAAAGGGTCAAACTTGGTTTTCCGAGTTGTGAAAACTGCAAATAATTTGGATTTTCCTGCGACCATGAAAGTCCGCCCTTTGTGCCATAAACACGGATGCGCAAGGCGTTTTCATTACCAACAGCAACTTGGCTTGCCCACAACGTACCTTTTGCGCCATTGGCATAATGCAAGCGCACATGAGTATCATCATCCAAGCGGCGGCCTTCCACAAAACTCGTTAATTCCGCCGATACTTCGACAACAGGAATACCGGTTATGAAATCCGCCAAATTATAGGCATGGGTGCCAATATCGCCAATGCATCCACCCGCGCCCGAGCGTGATGGATCGGTGCGCCAATCCGCCTGCTTTTGCCCCGTCTGCTCTAGCGGTTCGGCAAGCCAGTCTTGTGCATATTCCACCTGTACGACACGGATCTCGCCCAATTCACCGGCGGCCACCATTGCGCGTGCTTGGCGTACCATCGGATAGCCCGTGTAATTATGCGTCACAGCAAAAATCTTACCCGATTTTTCTGCCGCCGCTTGCAGTTTTAATGCTTCTTTTAGGGACGTCGTAAGCGGCTTATCGCAAATCACATGAATACCGGCTTTAAGAAAGGCAAGCGCTGGCCCTGCATGCATGTGGTTAGGCGTGACAATCGCCACAGCCTCGATACCGTCCTTACGGCGCGCTTCCTTTTTCGCCATCTCTTCAAAGCTGCTATAAATCCGCTTCGGATCGAGACCGAGCGCTGCGCCGGAGCGTAAAGACTTTTCCGGAGTTGAGCTTAAAGCACCCGCAACAAAGCTGTAGTGATCATCCATTCGCGCCGCCAAGCGATGAACGGCGCCGATAAACGCACCCTCGCCACCGCCGACCATGCCAAGGCGAATGCGACCGCCATGGCTACCCTCATCTTTTCCCGTAATGGCCATGCTGCGACTTCCTTATCCTGCTTCGATCATCAACACCTTATCCACACCCTTTACACAGGCTGTCGACAGGCGCTTAACGCTTTATCCTCAAGCGCGCTTCAACGCCTCGCCGGGCCAAAGCGCCTTGCGAGCACGGTCATATTGCGGCGGCCGTGGCAGATCGACACCGAGCGCGTCGGCCGCGTGCCAACCCCAGCGTGGATTATCAAGAAAGGCGCGGGCCAAAGCGATTTGATCCGCTTTACCATCCACCAAAATCTGCTCTGCTTGTTCGGGTGAAACAATCATACCAACGGCACGGGTAATAATGCCGGTTTTCTTCTTAATCGCATCGGCAAAATCAACCTGATAACCGGGGCCAACTTTGATACGCGCCGCAGGATCAAGTCCGCCCGAGCTCACGCAGGCGTAAGACGCGCCTTTGGCCTTCAAGGCGTTTGTTAATTGGATAGCGTCATCGATAGTTACCCCACCATCCATCCAATCGGATCCTGCAATCCGCACACCAACAGCAACCGTCGCAGGAACTGCAGCTTTGACGGCATCCATCAAATGCAGGGCAAAATTCATCCGCTTCTCATGGCTTCCGCCCCAATGATCGGTACGCATATTCGAGATCGGCGAGAGAAATTGATGCACGAGATAGCCATGCGTCATGTGCAATTCGATCACCTCATAACCGAGCCGTACGGAACGTTTGGCGGCTTGCACAAAGGCTGCAACAACATGGTCGATACCCGCATCATCAAGCGCTTCGGGCGTATGCCAATTGGGACCAAAAGCTTTGGCCGATGCACTCACCGTCGTCCAAGGATCTTGCTCGGCTTGCAACGCTCCGCCCCCTTCCCACGGGCGCTGCGCCGAGGCTTTTCGTCCCGCGTGCCCCAACTGAATGCCAAACAAAGTGCCTGGCAGAGCAACCGCACGTGCTGCCGCTAATACACGCGCCATCGCCCGCTCATTGGCGTCTGAATAAAGACCAACGCAGCCATGCGTGATGCGGCCTTTTCGCTCAACGCCCGTTGCCTCCACCATCACAAGCCCCGCGCCCGACATTGCCAAATTCATGACATGCTGGAGATGCCAATCGGTCATTGACCCATCATCGGCCGAATATTGGCACATAGGAGCCACAGCAATGCGGTTTGGTGCAGTGAC
>CANGPL010000038.1 GCA_947455725.1 Hyphomicrobiales bacterium
CACCCATCATCCCCTCACCCCCTCTTCGGCGGGATAACGCCCTTCTTCAAAATAAAGCAGCCATAAAACCGCGTTTCACCGGTCTGAATGACGCAATAGGATTTCTTGGCGCGCTCGTAAAATTCCATGCGCTCGATTGTGCCCATGGGTAGGCTCTTTTTCTCGGCGCGGTCGATCTCACGTTGCACTTCTTGCTGCACTTTCGGGATCTCGTTTGGCGCGCCGCCAATTTCCATGCGCTCCGCTGGATGGTCGACGAAACTGTCGAGCGGCATCACGGAAAGGATCGCGCGAATGGCTTCTGCCGCCGTCGTGTTATCGATCCGGAGCAGGCGGCCAAGCTTGGTTTCGCGGGCCACCGAGTCGGACGGGAAGTTGGTATCGGCGATCACAAGATCATCGCCATGGCCCATCGCGCGGAGTGCGTAAAGCACATCGGCATTCAGCAAAGGATTAATGTTTTTAAGCACCTCAAAGCCCCCCTTTATCTATCTCAACCGTTAACCGGATGATCACAATTGTCCCTATTCTCCGTAGGGAATCCAGATATTTTTTATCTCAACCGCATGGCTTAAAAACACCGCGCCTTCAGCCGCTTTCGGATCAGACCAATCCGTCTCAAGCCCTTGGTCAACCAGTGTTCTTTTTAAATTTCCGATGGAAAGCCTTTCCACCTCAGCGGACAATTCCGCCGAGCCGAAGGCCCAAACGGCATCGACATCATCATGCTCGGCCAAAACCTTGCCGAGCGCCAGCGAATCTCCGGTCACAATATTAATAACGCCCGCCGGAATGTCAGATGTTTCAATCACTTGGTAGAGATTGGTGGCAGCCAGTGGATGCCGCTCGCTCGGCACAACGACCACGCAATTGCCCATGGCTACCAAAGGGGCAACGAGGCTAATCAGGCCCAAAAGCGGGGCCTCATTCGGGCAAATGATCCCGGCGACGCCAATAGGTTCTTTCATCGCGAGCGCCACACCCCGCATCGGCGGCGTATGCACCGTGCCTTCATATTTGTCGGCCCAGGCGGCATAGGTGAACAGGCGGCGAATAGACGTTTCTACTTCCTTTTGCGCAAGCGACTTAGAATTACCCGTCATTTTGGCGATGATTTGCGCAAATTCATCGCTCCGCGCGGAGAGGTTCTCAGCCCAATAATAGAGAATTTGCGCGCGATTATGGGGGGTCGCTTTACCCCAACCCTCGGCAGCGCGCGCAGCCGCTACGGCGTTGCGGATATCTTTCCGGTTACCTTCGCCAACCTCGCCCAATCTTTCGCCCTTCGGCGACAGTACGGCACGGGAATAATTACCGTCCGGCCTAACCTGCTTGCCACCGATAAAGAGCTTGGCCGTCCGGTCAATCTCCGGAAATTCAAATCCGTCTTTTTGATCAAGGGCTTCGGCCAAGTCCGGCAAGGGTTTACGAGGCTTGCGCTTCGCCCAAGCGGTGGGTTTTAGATAGGCATAAGCCCCTTCCTTACCGCCCTCGCGCCCAAAGCCCGACTCGCGATAGCCGCCAAATCCAACCGAGGCGTCGAACAAATTCGTGGCATTGATCCAAACCACCCCGGCCTTTAATTTCGGAGCAATATCAAGCGCTAAGCCAATCGTTTGGCTCCAAACACTTGCCGCCAATCCATAGCGCGAGTTATTGGCCAGCATCACCGCTTCATCGGGTGTTCGAAACGTCATCGACACCAAAACCGGCCCGAAAATCTCCTCAACGGCGACGGTTGAAGACGGAAACACATTGGTCAAAAGGGTCGGCGGATAATAACTCCCCGATCCGGGCAAACTGCCCTGCGGCTGATAGAGCTCGGCGCCTTCCGATACGCCCTTTTCGACGAGTTGTTTGATCCGTTCGAGCTGTACAGGGGCAACAATTGCGCCCATATCGATGGTTTTATCGAGCGGATCGCCAATTCTAAGCGTATCCATGCGGCGCTTTAATTTGGCAATAAACCGCTCGGCAATGCCTTCTTGAAGCAATAATCGCGATCCGGCGCAGCACACTTGCCCCTGATTGAACCAAATCGCGTCCACAACGCCCTCAATCGCCCCATCAAGATCGGCATCGTCAAACACGATAAAGGGCGATTTGCCGCCCAGCTCCAAGGTCAGCGCCTTGCCCGTTCCTGCCGTACGCTCGCGCAGGATCCGGCCCACTTCGGTCGAGCCGGTAAAGGCGATTTTATCGATTTCGGGATGGTCAACGAGCAACGCACCGGTTGCCCCGTCACCGGTCACAATATTCAAAACACCCTTTGGAAGCCCCGCTTGATGCGCCAATTCAGCGAAAAGCAAGGCGGTTAAAGGGGTAAATTCGGCAGGTTTCAGCACAACCGTATTGCCAAGCGCCAAAGCGGGCGCAATTTTCCAAGCCAACATCAGAAGCGGAAAATTCCACGGAATGATTTGGCCAACAACCCCAATCGGCGAATAATCGGCAAATTCACTATCCTGAATCTGCGCCCAACCGGCGTGATGATAAAAATGCCGGGCGACCAAAGGCAGGTCGATATCCCGCGTCTCGCGGATCGGTTTGCCATTATCGAGCGACTCAAGCACCGCAAAGAGGCGGCTATGACGCTGAACCATCCGCGCTAACGCATAAAGATGTCGCGCCCGGCCATGCCCCCCCAATTTCTGCCATGGACCCAAAGCGGCCTTTGCCGCCGCAACCGCCGAATTCACATCTTCAAGCGAGCCTTGGGCAATTTTTCCGAGAATTTTATCCCGCCCGGGTTCCTTCGTCTCGAAAGAGTGGCCCAAATGAGGGGCCTGCCATTGGCCATCAATAAAATGGCCAAACCCTGCTGAATGGGATTGCAGCCAAGCCCGGACCTCTTTGTCCGCTTCAGGAGCCGATCCATAGGTCATGGTATCGAAATAATGCGCAACGCTCATCAGATTAGCCCACAGAATGGCGATTATAGGCCGAATAGCGGCCTGTTACATGGTGTTCTAATTGCCGCTCAATATCGGCTAGAAGGCTTGATGCCCCGATCCGGAACAAATCCGGCTCAAGCCACTCCCGACCAAGCTCTTCTTTCATCAAAAACTGATAATTGAGGACGTCTTTGGCCGCACTGATACCACCGGCGGGCTTGAATCCCACCTTAATGCCGGTCCGCTCGTAATAATCGCGGATCATCCGCAACATAACGAGCGAAACGGGAAGGGTCGCATTCGCCGTTTCCTTGCCCGTTGATGTCTTGATGAAATCGGCACCCGCCATCATGCAAACCATGGATGCTTTCGCGACGTTTCGTAGCGTTTTGATATCGCCGGTCGCCAAAATCGCTTTAACATGGGCGTCGCCGCAGGCTTGGCGGAAATCCCTCATTTCGTGATAAAGCGCCTGCCAATTGCCGGTTAAAACGTGCTCGCGGGTGATCACAATATCAATCTCGCGCGCGCCATCTTTAACCGACGCCTCAATCTCACGGAGTTTCACGTCATGCGGCACGAGGCCCGCCGGAAAACCGGTGGAAACCGCCGCAACCGGAACGCCAGAGCCCGTAAGTGCATCGACTGCCGCTCCGACAAATCGATGGTAAACGCAAATAGCCCCTGTTCGGATGGTCCGGTCACCCATTCCAAGTTTTTCTAAGATATCTTCACGAATGGGGCGCAACGCCTTGGCGCATAGCCGACGAACCCGCCCTTCGGTATCGTCACCGGCCAGCGTTGTAAGGTCGATACAGGTGACGGCCTTCAAGAGCCAAGCGGCTTGCGCGTCTTTTTTCACCGTCCTTCGACCGGGCAAGGAACCGGTGCGTCTTTCAACCGCCGATAGATCGACGCGAATATCGTCCAGCCAGCCGGAATCAAACGGCATTGGCGCATTTCGCGCCTCGCCGTCGCTCCCATGTTCACCGTTAATTTTAATCGAAACCAAATTCGTCATGCTTAAATTCGTAAAGTTCCGCGCAAACGCTGTCAAATAGAGGCAGAAACGATAAGTTCCGACTTGCGCCTATCAGAAAGCTTGGCCCATTATCCGCTTAACAAGATCAAGCCGTTAAGAGGAGGAATAGGTGCCTGATTTCCCGATAATTGATTCCCATGTCCATCTCTATGACGTTGAACGCCTGAAATATTCATGGATGGCCAATGTTCCAAAACTGGCCCATACGACAACGCTAAAAGAATTTGATCAAGCGCGTGAGACCGTTGACGTCGAGCAATTGGTCTTTGTTGAAGTGGATATTGATCCGGGACTTCATCTTGAAGAAGCCCGCTTTGTGGCAGGTCTAGCCGAACAAGATCAAAGGATCGGCGCTATCGTCGCGCACGCGCCCGTGCATCGCGGAAAATCAGTCGAGGCTGATTTAGCAGCGCTTGCTGAAATCAAAGGTGTAAAGGGAGTTCGCCGCCTCATTCAGCAGGAGCCCGATCCGACGATGATCATCAGTCAAGATTTTGTCGATGGCGTTAAATTATTGAAAAAATATGATTTAAGTTTCGATATTTGCATCAAGCATTATCAGCTGGCTTATGTGATCGAACTGATCAAACGCTGCCCGGATGTTTCTTTCATATTCGATCATATTGGCAAACCGGATATTAAAAACGGTCTGATCGAGCCTTGGAAAAGTCAAATGCGAGAGCTCGCCAAATTGCCGAATGTTGTCTGCAAAATGTCGGGCGTTGTAACGGAAGCCGATCACCATTCTTGGACGAAAGAGCAGTTACGTCCCTATATCGAGCACACGCTCGACGTATTCGGATTTACACGTACCATGTTTGGCAGTGACTGGACGGTTTCAACCCTTGCGCTTAGCTATCCCACATGGGTCGAAATTCTTGACGAAATAGTGCAGGGTGCAAGTCTTGATGAAAAAAGACACTTTTGGCGCGACACCGCCATTAAAGCCTATCACTTATAATTGAAACGAAAAGAAAGGCCGTCATTTCGGGCGGCCTTTCTTTGTCTTAAACGGTCATTCTGTCATCGACCGTCATGACACCTGGAACACTCCAGGCTGCTTTTTCAACAATCTCCCGTTCGCGCCAGTCGTGAACTTTACCTTCAAGTCTCACGCTTGAATCGGTTACGACGACGCGAATGGCATTGGCTTCTACTTCAGCGCTGCGCTTTAGAGCATCTTCGATTTTCTTTTTGATATCAGATGCCTGCACATGCGCTTTGATGGCAATCAGGTTCGTTATTCCGGTCACGCCGGAAATTTTTCTAACAGCAGATTCCGCGGCAATGCGCTGAAAATGCCAAGGCACTTCGCCGGATAAGGTTACCCATCCCCGTTCTACTTTAACGGTCACCTTATTATCGGGGATCGTTGTGTCCCAAGTGATGATATTGATGCAGCGCCGTGCAATTTCATCATCGTTTATTTTTTTATCCGTAGGGTATCGGATCTCGATTTCCTGCGCGATTGCGTGCACGCCTTTCACCCGCCGGACAGCGCGCTCGGCTGCCATTTTTTCGGCATAACTCGAGACAAAGCCAGTGAGCGTTATAATACCATCTTTGGCTGCTACGCCGATATCGGAGGCATTAACCGCAGGCTCAAATTCCAACTCGTCATTTACGAGTTGCTTAAGATCGCTATCATTCATGACTATGGCTCCTTATCATTAAAAAATAGGTTGCGGATTCACTTGCCATGTCTCCTTTTTCCCGTCATTGATGCGTATCAAAATCGCACGTGTAAGCCTCAGCCCCGCACATACTCGCCGGGTGCCGGACTGATAACGGGATAACCTCGTGACGCCTTACCCAAACTCGGTGGTTCGGCCCGATCGGATGAAATATAATGGAGCCACGAGATCCATTCCGGCCACCACGACCCATTTTTATAGGCCGCAACTTCTAGCCAAGTGTCGGGATCAATATAGGCACCCGATGCCTTTTGGGTGGCTATTCGATAATGACGGCCCGGATGCCCCGGCTCCGATACAACACCTGCATTATGTCCGCCATTGGTGAGCACAAAGGTCACATCTTGCTCGGCTGCTAAGTGAATTTTAAACACCGATCGCCATGGCGCAACATGATCCCATTCCGTACCGACTAAAAAAATGGGCGCGGTGATCGTTCTAAGTGCAATGGGATGATCGTTCACGATCATCGCGCCTTCCGAAAATCGATTTTCTAAATAGAGTTGCCGAAGATATTCGGAATGCATGCGATAGGGCATTCGCGTCGAATCTTCCGACCAAAGCATCAGATCCATTGGCTTTTCCCGTTCGCCCATCGCATAGCTATTGATAAGACGTGACCAGATGAGATCATTGGAGCGCAAAATATGGAAGGCACCAGCCATTTCATCGGCCTTCAAATAGCCCCGCATCCACATCATGTCTTCAATCAGCGCGATTTGGCTGTCATTGATAAACAAACGCAGCTCGCCGGCTTCGTGAAAATCAACTTGTGAGGCGAAGAGGCTGAGCGATTTAAAGCGATGATCTCCGTCGCGTGCCATCGCTGCGGCTGCAATGGATAAAAGCGTGCCCCCTAAACAGTAACCAACGCCATGGACTTGTGCGGCACCCGTGATGGCGATCGCGGCATCAATCGCTGCCATAATGCCCGATATCCGGTAGTCATCAAGGCCAATATCGCGATCGGTTGGATCAGGATTCTTCCACGATATCATAAAGACCGTAAAGCCCTGATCAACAAGATAGCGAACCAGCGAGTTTTGCTTGGATAAGTCTAAGATATAATATTTCATAATCCAGGCCGGAACGATAACAATGGGCTCTCGATAGACGCTCTTCGTCGTCGGTGTATATTGGATGATTTCTGCTATCTTTGTTTTAGCAATAACGGCGCCCGGCGTTGTTGCAACATCTCTTCCAATCGTCGCCGATTGGATTTTTTTCGACTTATCGCCTGACATAAGAGCAGAACTTAAATCGTCAATCGCATTGAGCCATCCCTTGACGAGATTGGCGCCTTGAGACTCAAACGTCCGTTTGACGACTTCGGGATTGGTCATAAATCCATTGCTAGGCGAAAAAATATCAAGATATTGTCTCGCTAGAAAAGCCAATAAGGCTTCATGTCGTTCGCTTACGCCATGCACTTTGACCGCTTCATCCCACCAGTCTTCGATGGATCGAAACTGTTGAACGAGAATCGAATAGGGGGGCTTATGCCAAGAAGGCGCGTTGAAGCGCCGATCTAAATTGTCCGTGAAGGAGAGTTCGGAACCTTCATGCCATGCAGCCGCCGCACTTTCGATCTGCCGCATCAGATCAACGGTGGCATTTCTTGCGAGTTCGATTTGGCGGCCGGGAGAGACCGCTAAATGACTAGCCCAATCAAACCAAGCAAGGCTTAATCCGATGAGTGAAATGCCACCTGTTAGGCGTGCGGTTGCGGCATGCAAGAGCCGATCAATATCGGTACTTTGATTAATGGACGACTTATTGGATGGCGCCGAGGACATTATTTAATCCAGTTTAGCCGCATACGCCAATCAGGCTTAAGCGCATCAATTTTCTTCTTTTGCTCATCCGATAGGCTCGCATAAAAGGCCTCGAGAGGCGGCTTGACCGTATGAATGGCTGTAATCATGGCACTCAGATGGATTTCAGCCACGGTTAAACGTTCAATCGGTGACCAAGGTCCCGTATGTGGTTTTTCGCATAAGCCAACTAGGTCATCTTGCGCCTTGAGAAAGGCCTGTCTTACCGCTTCTTCCCCAGGCTTTTGTGCTTCGGTTGGCGCTATTGTTCTATCGATCAGCCCCATAAATAATTTAATATTTTGCTTGCCATCTTCGCCACAGAAATGCGCCGACATGCCCCAACCAAACCAGTTATGGGTGGGTCCAGCCCACATCATGCCGTGACCGGGGCCCCAGCCGGGGCCGTCTGCCGCGTGCGCCGGTAAAGCATAAGGTTGAAAGGCCAAGAGTCCGGTGACTAAACCGATTGCCAAGGATTTATTGAGTGCCATCTTTTTACTCCTTTTATCATTGTCAGAGTAAGATGCGCGGCATGTTTAAGCTTGGCATTGATTAGCATCATTTATACGTGCTGCTGCGGATCGATAAGGAACCAGTAAACGCTCCAATCATTAACCTATCGTCGGCATTGGATAGGGGGATTCAAATGAGTGAAAAAGAGAAGATAGGCAGCGCGGAAGGAGAGCTTCCTGACAATGGTAATCTTTCCGTTCCCATCGACAATGGAATGCCCGAAATCAATCCCGAAAAAATTTGCTTCGTTATTATTAAATCGCGTGAATTAGCGGTCGAAGATACCGATATTCGCGCCGATGCTTCAAACGAAACCGATGACGGTTTTTCAAGTATATTAACCCACGACGGCGAAGCCCCAACGGAGGCGGAATTAACCGGCTTTATCGATGCGATGGACGAGGACGAGCAATCAGCCCTTGTCGCGATGATGTGGATCGGTCGTGGCGACTATGATGCATCCGACTGGAAAGTCGCCGTCGCCGAAGCGCGCGCGAGACGGTCTGGCTCCGTTAGTAAATATCTTCTGGGAACGCCGCTTTTGTCCGATTATCTCGAAACCGCCTTGGCTGAATATGGCGAATCCTGCGCGGATTTTGAAACTGGCAGGCTTTGACAGGCAGCCTCGCTATTGTCAGGGGCTTTCAACATGGTGCATCTATCCATTCTAACGCATTCGCATGTTGGAATAAGAGATGACACCCCATTCTTCGATTTCTGCCCAAGCCATTATGGCGGGGTGTTTGGCCGGTATAGTTGGCTTTTCTAGTTCCTTCGTCATCGTCATCCATGGATTACAAGCCGCCGGTGCCACGCCTAATGAGGCAACATCGGGAATGATGGCGCTCTCCATCGCGATGGGACTTGGTGGCGTTATCTTAAGCCTCATGACGAAAATGCCAGTAAGCGTTGCGTGGTCCACGCCGGGTGCAGCCCTCCTCACAACAACGGGATTTATCGAAGGTGGCTTTGCTGGCGCCGTGGGCGCTTTTCTTGTTTCGTCCCTCCTCCTCATCATAGCCGGCATCTTTCGCCCCCTTGGAAGAGCCGTTGCGGCCATTCCCGCGCCCTTAGCCAACGCCATGCTCGCCGGCATCTTATTGCATCTCTGCCTCGCCCCTGTTCACGCCATCAATGAGAGCCCGTTGATTGGTGTTTTGATTATTGTGGTATGGGCCATCACGGCCCGCTTTAATCGCTTTTTGGCGGTTCCGGCCGCGCTCGTGAGCGTGATTGTCGTCGTGGGAGTTCAAAAGGGTGGTGGTGCCTTCCAATCGATCGATGTGTTTGCCGCACCCTTGGCGGTCATGCCGGTATTTTCAGTGTCCGCAATCTTAAGTGTCGCATTCCCGCTCTTTATTGTGACCATGGCGTCGCAGAATATTCCAGGCGTCGCTATTCTCGCGGCAAACGGGTTTAAACCTGAGCCCGGGCCTTTGTTTACGGTCACGGGCGTTTTGTCGCTTTTGTCCAATCCGTTTGGTGGCCACGCGGTCAATCTCGCTGCCATTACCGCCGCGATGTGTGCCGGTCCCGATGCGCATTCTGAACCAAAATGGCGCTATTGGGCCGGTATTGCATCCGGCGTGGTCTATATTCTCTTCGGTATTTTTGCCGGTGCCGCTACATCCATTATCGGAATTGCGCCGCCCATTTATATTGAAGCCGTCGCGGGATTGGCCCTTATCGGGGCCTTTTCAACCGCGTTGTTTTCGGCCCTCTCCGATATCAAGTTCAGGGAGCCTGCGGCGATTACCTTCCTCGTTTCGGCCTCGGGACTCATGATTTTTGGCGCCGGCAGTGCGTTTTGGGGGCTGATCGCGGGTGGATTGATGATAGCGCTCCGCCATAAAGGCAGGGCAGCCTAGCCTGTTTTGGGGAAGGGTGGGGGTTTTCCTTTCCAATCTTAGCGCGCTATGATCCACGAGCCTTCTATAATTCAGGGACGAACGCCGGAGACTATCATGACTGCCTTGCCGAATTCGCTAGCCGCTCGCGACATCGAATATTATTTTCATCCCGTAACCAATGCGCGACGGCATGAGCAAGTCGGCCCGATGATCATTTCGAGGGGCAAGGGCGTCTATGTTTATGACGATATGGGCAAAGAATATATCGAGGCCATGGCCGGTCTTTGGAGCGTGGCCGTTGGCTTTGGTGAAGAGCGGTTGGTAAAAGCTGCAACGCGGCAAATGTCAGAGCTGCCCTTCTATCATTCGTTTTCGCACAAGTCCCATCCGACTGCGATTGCGCTTGCTGAGCGCATGGTAAAAATGTCGCCCGGTAACATGGGTAAGGCGCATTTCGTTAACTCAGGCTCCGAGGCTAACGATACCGTCGTCAAAATGATTTGGTTCTACAACAATGCCCGCGGCAAGCCGGAGAAGAAAAAAATCATCTCGCGGATCAAGGCCTATCACGGCATCACGATGATGTCGGCGAGCCTCACGGGCCTGCCCAATAATCATCGCGATTTTGATTTGCCCTTCCCGCAAATTAAGCACGTCTCTTGTCCGCATCATTATCGCTTCGCCGAAGCCGGTGAAACGGAAGAAGAATTTGCAACGCGGCTTGCAAAAGAATTTGAAGATAAAATCTTGGCCGAAGGGCCAGAGACCGTCGCAGCCTTTATTGGCGAGCCGGTCATGGGGGCTGGCGGCGTCTTTGTGCCACCGCGTACCTATTGGACCAAGATGCAGGAAGTCTGCCGCAAATACGATATCCTGATTGTCGTGGACGAAGTGATCAATGGCTTTGGCCGCACAGGAAATGTCTGGGGCAGTGATACTTACGGCATTACGCCAGATTTTATGATTTGCTCGAAACAGATCACCTCGTCTTATGTTCCCTTGGCCTCAATCACATTCACGAATGAAATCTATAATGTGATTGCCGATAACACCGCAAAAATTGGAACATTCGCGCATGGCTTTACAACTGCGGGCCATCCGCTTGCCATGGCCGTTGCGATGGAAAATCTCGACATTATTGAAGAGCGAAATTTGATGGGCCGCGTCAATGAATTGAGCCCCCATTTCTTAAAGCGCTTACACAGCTTTAAAGATCATCCGCTGGTTGGCGAGACGCGTGGTGTTGGCCTCATCGGCGCAATCGAACTCGTTGCCGACAAAAAGACCAAAGCCGGATTTGAGAAGCCCGGTGCGACGGGCTTGAAACTCGCTGAGTTGGGCCATGAAGAGGGCGTTATCTTCCGTCCTATCGGGGATATTTTGGCGTTCTGCCCACCACTCATTATTACCGATGAGCAGATCGACGCCATATTTGATGGCTTTGGTCGGGCCTTGGACCGCCTCACCGTATAATCTGAATCTTATTCGTTTTAAGGAATGCACACATGAGCGGTAATGGAAAAATTGCAATGATTACGGGTGCCGGTTCCGGTATCGGACGGTCCGTAGCCCTCGCAATGATGAAAGAAGGCTATAGCGTCGTGTTAGCTGGGCGTCGTCAGGAAGCGCTCGACGAGACGGCCTCGTTGGGTGCAAGCTATGGCGTACCCACGCTTGCGGTATCAACCGATTTATCACATCCCGATGATGTGCAGCGTCTTTTTGCCAAGACGAAAGAACGGTTTGGTCGTCTGGATGTCTTGTTTAACAATGCTGGCACAAACGCACCGCCAATCAATCTCGAAGAGATCACATTCGAGCAATGGCAGACCGTTCTCGGCGCCAACTTGACGGCTGCGTTTTTGTGCACGCAAGAGGCCTTCAAACTGATGAAGGATCAATCGCCTCGTGGCGGTCGTATCATCAATAATGGCTCGATTTCGGCCCAGACGCCACGACCTAATTCGGCGCCTTATACGGCAACGAAACACGCAATTACGGGTTTGACAAAATCAACCTCCCTCGATGGCCGGAAATATGATATCGCGTGCGGGCAAATCGATATTGGCAACGCCGCCACCAATATGACGCAAAAGATGAGCAGTGGCGTGCTTCAAGCCAATTTAACGGTCGCCCCCGAACCTACGATGGATGTCAGCAATGTTGCGAATGCCGTCATCTTCATGGCGAGCCTGCCATTAGATGCCAATGTTTCAACGTTGACTGTTATGGCAACAAAGATGCCGCTCGTTGGTCGCGGTTAATCGGCGGAAGATGACCGCTTAAAAACCGATCGCGATGAAATGCCCAATTGGGTCGAGCGGTCTTTATTAAGATCGCTTGAGCTATGGCGGCACGCGATATTAGGCCCAAGAATTCATCCTTTTTATCTTTGACAATCAGGGCTTGCGCATCGCTTCGCTCGAAGATGGTCAGCGCCTTTTCAAGCGGCTCATCGTCATAAAGAATGTGATCCGCTTTCTTCATGATGGACGATAATGGCGTCCCGTCATCATGGGCCGAAAGGGCGAGTAACAGCGCATCTCGTGTAATTGTTCCGATCATGGGGTTGCCTTCATCGAAGACGGCAAAATCATCATCCGTTGAGCTTAGTAAAATATCGATCGCAGCCTTGATCGTATCATGAGGAAGCAAATGCGCGGGCGACTGAACCATCGCGTCTCGGATCGTCAGATCACGCGTAACATCATGAAACAGAGCGGCTTCCGATTCTGAACCGGCAGCAATAAAAATAAAGGCGGCAATCAAAATTAACATGGGATTGCCGAAGAAGCCCATAAATCCAATCATCAGAGCCATAGCCTGTCCGATGGTTGCAGCAATTTGGGTTGCTTTTGTTTTTGTGAGCCACATCGCTAGTAAGGCCCGTAAAACCCGCCCACCATCCATGGGGAATGCAGGCAATAAATTAAACAGCATTAGGATCAGATTGGCAGACGCAATCCGAATGGCTAACCCTGTTCCTGAATCATTGAGGCTCTCAAGGTCTGAGATCTTGAAGCTATCTCCTAGGGCCATCAAAATTCCGACAAATATAGCTAAATTGACGAGCGGACCGGCAAGGGCAACCAAGAGTTCTTGATAGGGCTTTTCCGGCATTCTTTCGATAGTGGCGACGCCGCCTATGGGGAAAAGCGTAACGTCCCGCGTCTTGATACCAAAAACGCGGGCCATCAGAATATGCCCAAACTCATGCAAAACGATGCAGGTAAAGATCAGCGTGATAAACGCAATCGCGTCCCATGCCGCTTCGGGGCCATTTTGTCTAAAAACCGCAATCCCGATAATCAACAGAAAGAGCAGGAAGGTCACATGGATCCGGATGGCGGTTCCAGCAATCGTACCGATCGAGACGGACCAGCGCATCCTCAAGCCTCCGATGTTAACTCCTGAGAGGCTAACGCGTGGGGTCGGTACTGGCATCTGGTGTAACTACTTAACCCCAACTACCTATGGTTGATTGACGAATGAATGTTCATTCATTAAACGGCAGTCATGCTTCAGGAAGTGAAATCATCCCGGCAAGTCGATCGGCGTCCGCAAATCCTCGATGCGGCGGAGCGGTGCTTTGCGCGGAATGGCTTTCACCGCACGACGATGCAGGACGTAGCCCGCGAGGCTGGCATGGTTCCGGGCAATCTTTATCGCTATTTTCCATCAAAAAGCGCCATTATCGCAGGTCTGGTCGAGCGCGATAGAGCGGAGATCGCCGCCGATTTCGCAACTTTGTCTAAGGCACAAAATCTCATTTCCGCTTTCGAAGAGCTCGGTCGGAAGCATTTTATCGACCAGCCGCGCACCAAGGCGGTGATCGCCTTGCACATTTGGTCGGAGGCGGCGCTAGATCCCGAAATCGCCGCCCAAGTCGCCACCGTCCAAGCCGAGGTTCGGCACGGTATCCGAGATGTTTTGTTGCGGGCGCGTGAGAAGGCCGAAATTCATGCGGATGTCGACATCGAGGCGCTCACCCAGCTGATTTTGACGCTATCCGACGGGATGATCCGCCGCCGGGCGATCGACGCCGATTTTCACAGCCACGGCGAGATTGAAAATAGTCTTTGTATCATCGGTGCCGTTTTAAGCGGTTCCGTACGGTTTTCACATAAATGCTAATCTAATCGCATAGATGCACATCTCATTCGATTGAACACTAGGAAAAAGAAGATGCTTTGGAGCCGAATTACCGCAATCCTTTTGGTCGTTATCGCTGTTCTCTGGATTGCGTCCGGTCAAATTGGGAAAAAGGAAACAGGTGCACCTGTGGCCGCAGCAACCCAGGTTGACGCAAAGCCATTTTCTGTGACGGTCCTTCCGGCTGTTGTAGAGCCACGCTCCAGAAAATTAACGCTCTCAGGTCGTACCGAAGCGGATGTCCGGACAATGGCGGTCGCGCGCACCAATGGTACGGTAACGGCGTTGAATGTTCGCCGCGGTTCAATCGTTCAGGCTGGCGATGTGATTGCCGTTTTATCGGATGAAGCGCGTGAATCGAATGTCGCCCAAGCACAAGCCCGCTTGGAACAACGTCAAAAAGAATATGATGCAAAGCGGTTGCTCGTTGAAAGCGGAAACCTTGCGAAACTGAATTTGGCTCAATTTGAAGCCGATTTAAAAGGCGCCCAAGCGCAGCTCGCCCAAGCGGAAGCCGAGCGGGATCGCGGCATGGTGCGTGCTCCTGTTGCGGGTGTCATCAATGAGGTTCCCGCCAATCTCGGGCAAAGCCTTCAGCCCGGCGCGCCAGTTGCTGAGGTCATGTCGCTTGACCCAATGCTGGCCGTCGTTGAAATCTCCGAGCGTCGTCTCAGCGGTGTGAAAGTCGGTGATCGCGCCGATGTTCGCTTTATTGGTGGCGATGAAGTAAGCGGTACGGTTCGCTTCATCTCCAATCGCGCCAGCCCGCAGACGCGGACCTATCGGATTGATGTCAGCCTAGCAAACCCCAATGGGCTTATTGCTGACGGTGTAACAACCGAAGTGACTTTATATCTGGCACCCGTTGATGCAACGAAGGTCGCCCGCTCCGCTTTGACTTTTTCCGCTGAAGGGAAACTCGGTGTTCGTGCTGTCACAGACAATAACAAGGTGAGTTTTATTCCGGTGACCCTTGTTGAAGATCAATCGGATTATTTATACGTGGGCGGCATTGCGGCCGGCACAAAAATTATCGTTCAGGGACAGGATTTTGTTAAAGAGGGTGAAAGTGTTGACCCTGTTCTCGGCAAAGCATCCTAACGAAATTGGTTTATAGGACAAACGCTATGAAAAACCCTGTCGATTACGCAATTTCTCACGCAAGGCTAACATTGGCAGTGCTGGCCTTTCTGCTGCTCGCAGGATTTGTCGCCTATCAAACCATTCCAAAAGAAGCCGAGCCGGATGTTAAGGTTCCAATTGTCTATGTTCAGCTTTCGCAGCGCGGCATTAGCCCGGAGGATTCCGAGCGGCTTCTACTTCGCCCCATGGAGACGCAGTTAAAATCCGTCGCCAATGTGAAGGAAATGCGGTCAACGGCGTTTGAAGGCGGCGGCTTCGTTCTATTGGAGTTCGAAGCAGGCTTTGATTCAACAAAGGCGGTTGCTGATGTTCGCGCAAAGGTCGATGATGCGAAACGCGATTTACCAAAAGACGCCGACCAACCGGCGGTCAGAGAGGTTAATCTCTCTCTCTTCCCCGTCCTCGTTGTAGCACTCACCGGCGAAGTACCGGAGCGGACTTTGCTCCGCATTGCCCGCTCGGCAAAAAATTACATCGAACAAATTCCGGGTGTTCTCTCCGCCGATTTGCGGGGTGCACGCGATGAAGTGGTCGAGATTATCGCTGAGCCTATGTTGATGAAGAGCTATGGCATTAGCCTCGACACGCTCATCGGCGGTGTCAGTCAAAGCAACAGCCTTGTTACGGCGGGTGCGTTAGAGGGCGGCACCGGTCGATTTGCGGTTAAGGTTCCAGCACTCATCGAAAAGCCAGAAGATATTTTGAAACTGCCCGTCACCGCCTCTTCGGGCGCAAGCGTGGTGCTCGGCGATGTGGCGGAAGTTCGCCCAACCTTTAAAGATGCGACCTCGATTACCCGCGTGAATGGGAAGCCCGCGATTGCCATCGAAGTCTCAAAGCGGACGGGTTCAAATCTGATTGAGACCGTTGACGCCGTTAAATATGTCATCGGCGAATTGCAAAAATCATGGCCGGGCACGGTTACGGTGTCCTTCAGCCAAGATAAATCAAAGACCATTCGCGATATGCTCCACGAACTTCAGAACAGCGTTATCACCGCCGTTCTTTTGGTTCTGGTGATTATGATGTTGGTCCTTGGTGGCAGGCCCTCGCTTTTTATTGGCATTGCGATTCCGGGCTCGTTCCTTGCAGGTATTTTAGCGCTGCAAATGGCGGGTCTAACGGTCAATATCGTCGTGTTGTTTGCGCTTATTCTCGCGGTCGGTATGTTGGTGGATGACGCCATCATCGTCTCGGAATTTGCTGAACGCCGAATGGCCGAAGGCATGGATCCAAAGCTCGCCTTTTCCATGGCGGCTAAGCGCATGGCCGGCCCCGTAATCGCGGCGACACTTACCCGCGTTGCGGCCTTTTCGCCGCTGCTCTTTTGGCCGGGCATTGTTGGTCAATTCATGAAATATATGCCGCTCACCCTCATTGCGACCTTATCGGCTTCGCTTGTTGTTGCGCTCTTCTTTACACCCACTTTGGGTGCCTTGCTCGGCAAGGCCGCAACCAAGCCGCATGATGATCGGGCCAATGATAAAGGCACCTATATGAATGTGGTGCGCTTTTGCATTAAGCATCCGGGCCTCACATTATCAGCGACTTTCCTTTTGCTGGTGACTGTGATCAAGGCCTATGGCGTCTTCGGTAATGGCGTCGAATTTTTCCCGAATGTCGAGCCTGATTACGGCATCGTTCAAATTCATGCGCGCGGGAATTTATCGATTTCTGAAAAGGATGAATTTGTCCGCCGCGTTGAAGAACGCATCCTGCCCATGAAGGAACTTAAAACCGTTTATGCCCGCGCCGGTGAAGGTCAAAAGGGATCGAGCGAAGTATCAGAGGATACGATCGGTTCGATTCAATTTGAATTCATCGAATGGCAACATCGCCGCAAGGCTCATCTGATCATGGATGATATTAGAGCGAAGACGGCGGATATTGCGGGTGTGTCGATTGAAGTAACGGCTCCTAAGGGAGGCCCACCCACGGGTAAGGCCATTCAGGTGCAGCTCGCAGCGGTCGACCCCGACTATCTCATTCCTGCGGCCAAAAAAGTGGCGGCCGTGTTGGAAAAAACACCCGATGTTCGTGACATTGATAATGGCTTGGCACTTCCCGGCATTGATTGGAAAATCAATGTCGATAAGGCTGAGGCTTCCAAATATGGGATCAGCGCAACAGGCGTTGGCTCGGCGCTTCAGCTTGTCACGAATGGTCTAAAGATTACCGAGTATCGGCCAAACGATACCGACAAATCGGTTGATCTTATTCTGCGGTTTCCGGAGGATAAGCGGACACTCGATGACATCGAGGAACTTCGCATCAATGCGCCTGTTGGATCGGTTCCAATCGGCAATTTCGTAACAAGAACGCCATCTCCGCGCGTTGGTCAGCTGAACCGCGTGGCCGCAAGCCGTGTCATCACGGTTTCGGCTAATGTGAATGAGGGTGTCCAGTCGGCGGTTGTTCAACAGAAGGTCATGTCGGAATTATCCGCCATGGATCTTGGTCCGGGCATCACCTTTAAGATGAAGGGTGAAGACGAAGAGCGTGCCAAAGCCGGTGCGTTTTTGGGTAAAGCCTTTGGCACGGCGATGTTCTTGATCTTCGCGATCTTGCTCGCTCAGTTCAATAAATTCTCAAGCGTCTTCCTCGTTCTGACCGCTGTCATCTTGTCGACGATTGGCGTCTTGCTGGGCCTCATGATTATGGGGCAAGCCTTCGGCGTCGTGATGACCGGCATCGGGATTATCGCCAATGCCGGGGTTATCGTGAACAACAATATTGTGTTGATCGATACCTATGACCGATGCCGAGAAGAAGGCATGTCGGCCTATGACGCGATTATTGAAACCTGCCGCGAAAGGGCGCGTCCCGTTGTGCTCACCGCCGTCACCGCCATTCTCGGTGTCTTGGCCATCGCCTTCGGGATCAATCTCGATTTCGTCAATCGCGACATCGCCTTTGGTGCCCCATCGACGCAATGGTGGGTGCATCTGTCCGCCGCAATCGTCTTCGGGCTTGGCTTCGCAACGATCCTGACCCTTGTCGTTACCCCCGCCGCTCTTATGATGATTGCCAATATCAGCGAATGGAGCGCGCAGCGAAAGGCTCGGCGCGTGGCAAAGCGTGCGTCTCGGCTCACCAATAAAGAGGCGTCCTCCCTGTCGCCAAATCCTGCGGAATAGGCGATTTTAAAAATAAGGACTGGTATCTATGTCAAACAATGACGCCTTGCTCTCTATTCTCACCCGCGTGCCAGTCATCCCTGTGTTGACGGTCGAGGGTGCGGAAGATGCCGTACCCTTAGCGCGCGCGCTCGTCGCCGGTGGGCTAACAGTGTTGGAGGTAACCTTACGCACCGATGGTGCCTTAAAAGCGATTGAAGCCATCGCCCGCGAGGTGCCGGAGGCCATCGTAGGGGCGGGGACTATCCTAACCGAATCGCAGATTTCCGAGGCCATGTCGGCCGGTGCCACGTTCCTTGTGAGCCCCGGCTCGACGACAAAACTCTCGCAAGCGGCAGCCCTCGCCCGCGCCCCTTTTCTGCCCGGCGTTGCTACCGCGAGCGAGGCGATGAGCATGGCCGAAATGGGCCATCATGTTTTGAAGTTTTTTCCAGCTGAGCCTGCCGGGGGCGTCAATTATCTTAAATCGCTCGGCGCGCCTTTGCCCCATCTTACCTTTTGCCCGACAGGCGGCATCGATGTGATCAAGGCCAAATCTTATTTAGCCTTATCGAATGTGATTTGTGTCGGTGGCTCATGGGTCACTCCGGCGAGTGCGATAAAGGCCGAAGATTGGACCACGATCACGACGCTCGCCGCAGAGACCATGGCGCTTCGCCCAGCATCCTCGGCCAGTTAAGCTTTTCAGTCTATTTGCTGGGAAGATCTTTCATCCAATTGTCGATTTCACGGTCGGCAACTTCTTTCGCATGGCCATAGCGTGACTGAATCAAGCCGAGCAATTCGGTCCGCTTGCCCTCGACGCGGGTTAGATCATCATCGGTGAGCTTGCCCCATTTTTGTTTTGCTTTGCCTTGAAATTGTTTCCAGTTTCCTTGGATCATATCCCAATTCATTACGTCCTCCTTGGGTTGATGGGTTGCCCTCAAGAGTCCAATTTCAACTTTTGTAGAGAGAGAGATAAAACGCATGACGGCTATCCGTCATTTTTGTTCGATCGATACGCCTTCTTTGCCAATATCGATCTGAATCCCAGACGTTTTTTTATGCTCGACATAATAGCGATAGCCTAACACGCCGCTCACAATGGCAAAGGCAATGATAACAAGAACGAGCGTGTTTCGATTGGCCAAAATCGCCACCCTATGGTTCGCAATACATGTGATCAGGCCTTATATCTTAGGCCTGATTCAATAACGCAACGAACCATAACAAGTTCCGAGCCTCATTGAGCATCGAGGCGTAAAGCTTGACCGTTAGCCTTTCGGATTCTCGTTCAAAAATACTCGGATGCGCTCTAATGCGCGAAGAATATTTTCTGTTGAATTGGCATAAGAGAGCCTGATGAAGCCCTCGCCATAAACACCGAAATCAGGCCCGCCAATGGTTGCCACGCCCGTTTCTTCAAGCAAGGCTGAAGCTAATGGTTTAGCCTTCCATCCCGTTTTCGAAATATTGGGGAAGGCATAAAAAGCACCTTTTGGTGTTCGCGCCGAAACGCCCGGCAAATTGTTTAATCCTTCAACGACAATCTTCCGACGGCGATCAAATTCAGCCACCATCGCATGCACTGCATCTTGCGGGCCGGTGAGCGCCTCAAGGCCTGCATATTGCGCTGATGCATTCACGCAAGAAAATGAATTAACCGCCAGCTTTCGCGCCGCGTCATAAAGCGGCTTTGGCCAGACCGAATATCCCATACGCCATCCCGTCATGGCGTAGGTTTTGGACCAACCATCGAGCATAATCAGACGATCACGGATTTCCGGATAGGCTAAGAGGGTTTGATGGGCCTCGTTGTCATAGGTCATCTGCGCGTAGATCTCGTCCGACAACACGGCCACATCGGGAAAGCGTTCGAGCCCCTTCACCAATTTATCGATTTCTGATTTTGGCGTAACACCACCCGTCGGGTTTGCCGGCGAGTTGATAATCAGCAGGCGCGTCTTTGGTGTGATGAGCGCAAGCGTCTCGTCGGCAGAAAACGCAAATCCATTTTCTTCGCGAATAGGAACCGGCACGGCTTTAGCGCCCGTAAACTCGATCATCGACCGATAAATCGGAAATCCCGGATCAGGGTATAAAATTTCAGCCCCCGGCTCACCGAACATCAAGATCGCCATAAACATCGTCACTTTGCCGCCCGGCACAATCATCACCAATTCCGGCGATACCTCAACATTGAAGCGCTTCTTGAGGTCCGCTGATACGGCTTCACGCAGCGGCAAAATGCCCGTGGCTGGCGTATATCCATGGTGCCCATCGCGAAGGGCTTTAATCGCTGCCTCGACGATATTTTCCGGCGTTCTGAAATCTGGCTGGCCAATCCCAAGATTGATAATATCCCGGCCCTGGCGCTGTAATTCAGTGGCGCGAGCCAGCACGGCGAAGGCGTTTTCCTCACCAATTCTCGAAAAAGCGTCGACGATATGCAGCATAAGCAGGGCTCCTCCGTCCAAACTGTTGGACCTAATCTTATTGATTTCTGGTTGCATTTAGGGCGATGGTAGGTAGGAAATCAATGCGCATGCAAGAATTCTTGTTTGCACGCATAATGAGACAAAGTGGGAGATCGATATGGCGGCGCCAAAAAACACCTCGGTGAAAAAGACCAAACCGAAGCAATCGACCGTAAAAGCGGTCTCCAAGCCCAAGGGCATCAAAAAAACCCAGCTCCGCTCGAAGCTTTGGTTCGATAATCCTGAAAATCCCGGCATGACGGCGCTCTATCTCGAGCGCTATCTCAATTTTGGCCTGACGCGCGAAGAGCTCCAGTCGGGCAAGCCCATTATCGGCATTGCACAAACCGGCTCGGATCTATCGCCTTGCAATCGCCACCATATTGAACTCGCCAAGCGCGTTCGCGAGGGAATCACCGCCGCCGGTGGCGTCGCCTTCGAATTCCCTGTTCATCCTATTCAGGAAACGGGCAAGCGCCCAACGGCGTCGCTTGATCGTAACCTCGCCTATCTCGGCCTTGTGGAAGTTCTCTACGGCTATCCGCTCGATGGTGTCGTGCTCACCACGGGCTGCGACAAAACAACGCCCGCCTGCATCATGGCCGCAGCCACGGTGAATATTCCATCCATCGTTCTGTGCGGTGGTCCGATGCTCAATGGTTGGTACCATGGCGAACGCACGGGCTCAGGCACCGTCGTATGGCGTCAGCGCGAGCGTCTCGCCGCAGGCGAAATCAATTATGATGAGTTCATGGAAATTGTAGCCTCATCGGCACCGTCCGTCGGACATTGCAACACGATGGGTACCGCCTCCACGATGAACTCTTTGGCCGAAGCCTTGGGCATGACCTTGCCAGGTTGCGCCGCCATTCCAGCGCCTTATCGCGAGCGTGGCCAGATCGCTTACGAAACCGGTATTCGTGCGGTTGAAATGGTGTGGGAAGACTTAAAGCCATCCGACATCATGACGCGCGAAGCGTTTGAAAACGCGATTGTCGTGAACTCGGCGATTGGCGGCTCTACCAACGCACCCATCCACATCAATGCAATTGCCCGTCACATCGGCGTCGATTTAAAGGTCGAAGATTGGCAGAAGATTGGTCACAAGGTTCCGTTGATCGTTAATCTGCAACCAGCGGGCAAATATCTCGGTGAAGAATTCCATCGCGCCGGTGGTGTGCCTGCCGTCATCAATGAATTGATGAAGAAGAAGCTGATCAAGGAAGGTGCATTGACCGCCAATGGTAAGCCGATTGGCGAGAATTGTGCCAATACGACGGTGATTGATAAGGACGTTATTTATCCGATCAATAAGCCGCTCAAGAAGGACGCTGGCTTCCTTGTTCTGAAGGGCAATTTATTTGACAGCGCAGTGATGAAGACGAGCGTGATTTCGGAAGAGTTCCGGGCACGTTATCTTTCGAACCCGAAAGATCCAGACGCATTCGAAGGTCGCGCCATCGTCTTTGAAGGTCCAGAAGATTATCATCACCGCATCGATGATCCGAAGTTGAAGATTGATGCCAATTGCATGTTGTTCATTCGCGGCACCGGCCCAATCGGTTATCCAGGCGCAGCAGAAGTTGTGAACATGCAGCCGCCAGCAGCTTTGATTAAAAAAGGCATCATGGCCTTGCCGTGCATTGGTGATGGCCGTCAATCGGGCACTTCCGGCTCGCCATCGATTCTCAACGCTTCACCCGAAGCGGCTGCGAATGGTGGATTAGCGCTTTTACGCACGAATGATCGTGTCCGCATCGATCTTAAAAAAGGCACAGCCGATATTTTGATTTCGAAAGAAGAGCTGGCACAGCGCCGTGCCGACCTCATGAAGCATGGCGGCTTCCAATATCCGGCCAGCCAAACACCATGGCAGGAAATTCAGCGCAGCATGGTTGATCAATTATCCGACGGCATGGTCTTGAAGCCAGCGGTCAAATATCAACGCGTCGCGCAAAAATTCGGCGTGGCGAGGGATAACCATTAATTGCGTTAAATGGTTTTGAAGCAATCCGGTTCAAAAGACTGGGTTGCTTCGCTTCGCTCGCAATGACGAAATTTTACCGTCATTGCGAGGAGCGAGAGCGACGAAGCAACCTAGAAAGACAAACAAACCCATGCAAAGCTTCTCGCCTGCATCAACGTCTGATCCGATTTCTGATCTTCCCATCGGCGTCGAAGTGGAATCTCACGCGGCACCACGGCCTGAGCGCGTTACCCTTGACGGACATTATGTGCGGCTAGAGCCGCTTGATCCGTCAAAGCATACGGATGCTCTTTATGCTGCGTCGCATGGCGATGATAAACATGTGATCTGGCAATATTTGTTTGAAGCGCCTTTTGCGGATCACGCCGCCTTTAAAGCGCATATTGAACGCAAGGCAGCGTCTGAAGATCCCTTATTTTTTGCGATCATTGATAAAGCATCTGGTAAGGCCGTCGGTTATGAAACGCTGATGCGGATTGATCCAACGCATCGCGTTATCGAAGTCGGCAATATCATGTATGGCACGCCATTGCAGAAAACGCCGGGCGCGACCGAAGCGCAATATCTTTTGATGCGATATGTTTTCGATGGGTTGGGCTATCGCCGATACGAGTGGAAATGCAATGCACTCAATGCGCCTTCACGCCGCGCTGCTGATCGGTTTGGTTTTTCTTTTGAAGGCATTTTTCGCCAACATATGATTGTGCGCGGGAGAAATCGCGATACGGCTTGGTATTCTATTCTCGATGGTGAATGGCCAAAGCAAAAGGCCGCCTTTGAAAAATGGCTGACGCCGGATAATTTCGACGCGTCAGGACAGCAAAAAAAGCGATTGAGTGATTTTAAATAAAATAAAGGGAGAGAAAAATGGCGGGTCGTTTAAAAGGTAAAATTGCGGTTGTAACAGCTGCGGGACAAGGCATTGGCCGCGCCATTGCCGAAGCCTTCGTGCGCGAGGGTGCGATTGTTTGGGCTACCGACCGTGATACCGATAAGTTGGAAGGCCTCGCCCGCGCAAAACGCCGTAAGCTTGATGTGCTCTCCGATAAGGCTGTGAATAGCTTTGCTGAAAAGGTCGGTACCATTGACATTTTGGTCAACGCAGCAGGCTTCGTCCATCATGGCACCGTGCTTGATTGCGACGATAAGGATTGGGATTTTTCGATGAATCTCAACGTTAAATCGATGCATCGCACCATTAAGGCCTTCTTGCCCGGCATGTTAGCAAAAGGGCATGGTTCGATTGTGAATATTGCATCGGGTGCAGGATCGGTCAGAGGAATTCCAAATCGTTATGTCTATGGCGCGTCAAAAGCGGCCGTGATCGGATTAACCAAGGCGGTTGCTGCCGACTTCATCAAGAAGGGTATCCGGGCCAACGCCATATGCCCCGGCACAATTCAATCGCCTTCGCTTGATGAACGCATTGCGACGCTGGCAAAAACGCAAGGCATTACGGAAGCAGCAGCCCGTCAGGCCTTTATTGATCGTCAGCCAATGGGTCGTCTTGGAACAGCAGAAGAAATCGCGATGTTGGCCGTTTATTTGGCGTCCGATGAATCAAGCTATACTACCGGCCAGATTCATCTCGCCGATGGTGGCTTTGCCCTTTAACACTCGATCAAGGAACGTCACATGCATATTCTCATCATAGGTGCCGCCGGTATGGTTGGCCGTAAATTGGCGGATCGTCTGGCCAAAGACGGCCATCTCGGTGGCAAAGAAATCATAAAGGCGACGTTACACGACGTGGTCGAGCCAACGGCACCAGCTGGGGCAAAATTTTCATCAACGCTTTTAGCATCAGACTTCTCGCTGCCAGGCGAAGCGGCCAAGCTTATTGCGGGTAGACCCGATGTTATTTTCCATCTTGCTGCCATTGTTTCTGGTGAAGCGGAGCAAAATTTTGATTTAGGCTATCGCATCAATCTTCACGGAACGATGGAGCTTTTTGCTGCCATTCGCGCCGTTGGCGATGGCTATAAACCGCGCGTGGTCTTTACATCATCAATCGCCGTTTACGGTGCACCCTTCCCCGAGACCATTGGCGACGAGTTTTTCACAACGCCGCTGACCTCCTATGGAACGCAAAAAGCGATCGGCGAGTTATTGCTTTCGGATTATTCGCGGAAAGGCTTCTTTGACGGGATTGGTATTCGCCTGCCAACGATTTGCGTGCGGCCCGGCAAGCCTAACAAGGCTGCGTCAGGTTTCTTCTCCAACATTATTCGCGAACCGCTAGCCGGTCATGAGGCCGTGTTACCGGTTTCAGAAAGCGTTCGCCATTGGCACGCAAGCCCCCGCTCCGCCGTCGGCTTTTTAGTTCATGCGGCAACGCTTGATTTGAACCTCGTTGGCCCCCGCCGCAATCTGGCGATGCCCGGCCTATCGGTGACGGTCGGCGAGCAGATTGAAGCGTTGAGAAAAGTTGCAGGCGATAAGGTCGTCGCGCGCATCCGCCGCGAGCCAGATCCGGCGATTATCAAAATCGTCGATGGCTGGGCTACCCGTTTAGATGCCAAGCGAGCAACCGCACTCGGCTTTAAGGCGGAGACGAGTTTCGAAGAAATTATCCGCGTTCATATTGAGGATGAGTTAGGCGGCAAAATTTCCTGAGAGATCACGCCACACGCTTTGCGTGTGCGATAAGGCCACTTGGCCCACATTTATCATTATTTAGCGAAACCCCCGTCCGGATTACTCGAAACGGGGGTTTTTTGTCACTCAACCGCGGTCTTAATGATCTCAATCACCAGCCGGAAAATGGCGTTTCAACCACAGGTGTTAGCGGTGCTTTGCCCGCGCGGAAGGCCAAAATATTATCCACGACAAGCTGCCCCATCAAATTCCGCGTGTGATGCGAGGCCGAACCAACATGCGGCAGCAAGACGACATGATCCATCGCAATGAGCTCTGCCGGAACATTTGGCTCATCTTCGAACACATCAAGACCAGCCGAATAAATCGTCTTATCATGAAGCGCTTTAATCAAGGCCTTCTCATCAACGACACTGCCGCGTCCAATGTTAATCAGAACACCTTTAGGCCCAAGTGCTGCAAGAACTGCAGCATTGATCGTATGAAATGTCGCACTACCGCCAGGTGCAACACTCAACAGTACATCAACATCTTTCGCCATATCAACGAGCTTTGGATAATAGCGATAGGGCACATCTTTTTGCTCATTGCGGCCGTGATAAACAATCTTCAGACCAAATGCTTCACAGCGTGTTGCAATCGCTTTACCAATGCGCCCCAAGGCTAAAATGCCAACGGTCTTGCCGCGTAACGTATTATGCGTGAGAGGGTAGGGGCCTTTCGATGCCCAAAGGCCAGCACGTAAATAGCGCTCCGATTGAGATAATTCGCGCATCGTCATGATGAGCAATCCCAATGCCGTGTCCGCTACTTCCTCGGTCAAAACATCGGGTGTGTTTGAAACGATAATACCGTGTAGCCCTGCCCACGCTGCATCGACGGTGTCATAACCAACGCCGAAATTCGCAACAATTTTGAGATGAGGAAACTGCGACATATAAGAGCCATCCACTTTAATATGGCCACCGGTTGCAATCGCACCAATCTTTGCGGCATTCTCGCGAATAAACGCGTCCGGATCTTTCATTTCCCACAGGCAATGCAAGTGGCCGGTAGCCTTCAACCCATCCATAATTAAAGGCATCATAGGCTTAGGCATCAGAATTTCATGTGCGCTCATTAGCATTCCCCCTCACTCTTCACCCCACACACCTGTAAATGACCGGGTGGGTTGCATAAAACGGGTATGACCTTTTCTTGATTTCCGCGCAACGCATGCGATGATCTTTTTCGTAAAAATAATTACGCGAGTAGGGAGGTTGGTTTTTTATGAAGATTGGGTTTGTGGGACTAGGTGCCATGGGTATGCCCATGGCGGAAAATCTTGTAAAAAAGCAGTATTCGGTAACGGGATTTGATGTTCGCCAAGAGAGCATACGGGCTTTTGAGGCAATAGGCGGTAAGGGAGCTGATACAGCCCATAAAGCTGCGGCTGATGCCGATATCTTGATTCTCATGGTGGTCAATGCGGCCCAAGCGGAGAGCGTCCTTTTTGATGCAGGTGCCTTGGATGCGATGGCCCCGGCAGGTACCGTTATTCTCATGGCCACCTGCGCGCCCTCGGCGGTTAAGGCTATCGCTGCTCGCATTGCTGCGACGGGACGTCACATCATTGATGCGCCTGTCTCAGGTGGTATTGTCGGTGCAAAGGGTGGCACCCTCACCATTATGGCATCAGCACCAAAGCCCGTTTTCGAAAAATCTCACGCGGTGCTGTCAACGCTCGGTGATAAGCTGTTTCATGTGGGCGAAGAGCCAGGCCAAGGCGCTGCCGTTAAAACCGTCAACCAACTGCTCTGTGGCGTTCATATCGCTGTTGCAGCCGAAGCCTTTGCCTTGGCCGAGAAGGCCGGAATTGACGGCAAACTGGCGCTTGAGATCCTTGGTGGTTCAGCAGCTGCAAGCTGGATGTTAAACAATCGCGGTCCCCGTATGTTTGAAGAGGAGCCGATGGTCGCAAGTGCTGTCGATATCTTCGTTAAGGATCTTGGTATTGTGGTTGATGCTGGCCACGCTTCAAAAACGCCATTGCCAATCGCTTCTGCGGCGCTGCAAATGTTTCTTGCGGCTTCCGCCATGGGTCTCGGATTGAAAGATGATAGTCAAGTTATAGAAGCTTATCGGCACGTTGCCGGGTTAAAAAAGTAATCAGGGAAGGGTAAACTATGTCTCAAGAAACAATCGGCTTTATCGGCGTAGGCTTTATGGGCCATG
>CANGPL010000039.1 GCA_947455725.1 Hyphomicrobiales bacterium
AAAGGATGGCGAGAGAGACGGGACTTGAACCCGCGACCTTCGGCGTGACAGGCCGACGCTCTAACCAACTGAGCTACTCCCCCAAAACGGCGTACCGTTCGACGGCAGACGACGAAATAAGGGACCCTACCGAACAAGTCAAGCCACACAAAGATGCAATATAGCGTGTTATTTAGATAACCCGCCATGAACGCAGCATTAATAGCATTTTATGACAGTAATTTTATGCGGAGCGCTCGTAGCGCATTTAATATCGTCGCGACGTCAATCAATTCTTGTAGTACCGCGCCATCGATGGGACGTAAGTAACCCAAGGCTGCAGCCAACATCCCGACGGCGGAAAGTCCAATTCCTGCAAAAACGCTTTGCTTTGCAATGGTAAACGAGCGTTGCGCGATGCGAAATGCGTCAGGTAACGGATCAAGCCTATCGAGCAGAATAACTACATCGGCTGCTTCAGCCGAGGCGCCAACGCCTTTCGCCCCGAGCGCAATGCCTACATTGGCGGCGGCCAGCGCCGGTGCGTCATTAACCCCGTCGCCTACCATGGCGACGACGGCTAATTTTTTTTCATTCAGAACAACATTCACTTTTCCAGCAGGCGTGGCACCCGCCTCAATATGGTCAAACGATAATCCATCCGCCACGGCTTCGGCCACCTGCCGGCGATCCCCCGTTAAAAGGCCGATGCGTTTAAACCCGCATCGCCGCAGCCCCCTCATAACCGTAACTGCCTCGGGGCGAATCGCATCGTGAAACATCACAAGGCCAACCATTTGTCCGTCGATGCCGATAGCTGCGATCAAGCCATCCTGACGTGAAACAATCGCGTTCGCGTTCTCAATCCAGCCCGATTGCCGCGCATGATTGGAAACGAATTCATGCGTACCGAAATAAACATGCCGCCCCTCGATTTCACCTGCAATCCCCTCACCCGGCGTCTCAACGACGTGATTGGGGTGGCTAAAAAGGGGCGAGCCCGCCGCTGCATAGGCAGATAGGGCTTTTGAAACCGAGTGGCTTGAAGCCTGCGCCACCGATCCTGCCAGCTTTATAATCTCGGTTTCATTCCATACCGGATCAATATGCACCTTCAGGACCGAAGGCTCTCCGACGGTAATCGTGCCCGTTTTATCAAAAAGGAGGGATCGCGCCGATGCCATCGCCTCCAGTGCGGCACCATTTTTAACCAACACGCCAATTTTAGCGCAGCGCGAGAGGCCCGACACAATCGCCACCGGTACCGCGACAATTAACGGGCATGGCGTCGCAACTACAAAAACGGCGAGCACCCGCAAAGGATCACCGCTTAAAAACCACGCTAAGGCGGCAAGAGCGGTAGTTAATGCAAAAAAGCCAATCGCGTACCGGTCAGCCAATCGAGCCATCGGTGCCTTTTGCTGCTCGGCAGTCGTCACCATTCGAACAATGGCCGCAAAGGTACTCCCCGCGGCGTCCGTGGCCGCTACCATATCAAACGCGCCGCCCGAATTGGTAACACCGCTATAAACGGGATCACCAATCTCGTGTTCAACCAGCACTGACTCACCCGTCATCACCGATTCATCGAGCAAAACCTTTCCGCGCGATACGATCCCGTCGACAGGCAAGACATCGCCCGGTCGAATGAGAAGATGATCGCCCACGCGGATATCTTCAATTTTGACAGATACGGGACTTTCGCCCTCATAGCGGGTAGCGGTTCGCGGCGAACGCGCGAGCAAAGCCGTCATCTCTCGCCTTGCTCGCGATTGAGCAATCGCTTCGAGCACCTGACCGCCCGAAAACATGACGGCAATGACATTGCCCGTTAAATATTCGTGCAGGTAAATCGACCCCACCATCGAAAAGGCCGCGATAATATCGAGGCCAAGCGATCCTTTTCTAATCGACACGATAATGAGGAGGCTAAGCCACAAAAGGACGGCGATCGTACCGATGAGCCAAGCATTGGGAGCGATGGCTTGAAAGTCACTCAGCGCCGTAACACCACCGATAATGAGCGTAGCCAGCGACAGCCAGAATAAGGATAATTCGATTGGTTTTGAATGCGCCACTGCACGAGTTCCGCCACCTACCTTTGTAGGCTACCAGAGCCCATCAAACGCGATAGTAGGAAAAAGTGATTACGCTCAAATTGCATTAAGCCCGACACTGGGTGCCGGGCCTGATGAAAGACTTATCATGAAAGAGTGGTGGGCGGTGACGGTCTCGAACCGCCGACATTCTCGGTGTAAGCGAGATGCTCTACCAACTGAGCTAACCGCCCTCTTCCCGTGTCTTTATGTCAGAATGGCCTGCTCGCGCAAGCCATAGCTGACGTAAATTGTTAGCCGTTGACCGAAGCCTTCAAAGCGGCGCCCGCCTTAAACTTAGGCGTGATCGAAGCCTTGGTCGCAATGGTTTCGCCCGTGCGCGGGTTACGCGCCGTGCCAGCACTCCGCTTTGTAACAGCAAATGTACCAAAACCAACGAGGCGAACTTCATCACCCTTCTTCAACGTGGCCGTAATGGCATCAAGAACAGCGTCAACTGCTGCACCGGCCTGAGCCTTCGTCAAATTTGCTTCGTCCGCAACAGCGGAGACAAGATCGCCCTTGTTCATTGTAGTTCTCCATTTTTACTCATGTACCGAATCAAACGGCCATAGACAGGGTTCTTCCAAGCCAAAGCGCATGGCGCAAGAGGGAAACCCTTATTTTGAAAGGGAAAAGACCAGCTTTTCCATGAAAAAGGGTCGCCAAAATAAATTGGCGACCCTTTTTCCGATGCTAATTACCCTTAATGAGCGACAATTCCGCTCATATCCTCATCCGTTGGCGCAAGTGCCTTAACGGGTGTAACGGGCTCTTTCCATTCAATCGGCTGCGGCTCGCGAACCAAAGCGTGACGGATAACTTCATCCATCCGCGAGACCGGCACGATTTCCATACCATTCTTCACACTATCCGGAATATCAGCCAAATCCTTGGCGTTTTCTTCCGGAATAAGGACCTTTTTCACGCCACCGCGCAAAGCCGCCAGAAGCTTTTCCTTCAAGCCACCAATCGGCAAGACGCGGCCGCGCAACGTCACCTCACCCGTCATCGCCACATCGCGGCGCACCGGAATACCCGTCAGCATCGAGACAATGGCGGTGGCCATGCCAATACCGGCAGATGGACCGTCCTTGGGCGTTGCCCCCTCTGGCACGTGGACGTGGATGTCGCGACGCTCGAACAGAGGTGGCTCAATGCCGAAATCAATCGCCCGCGAGCGGACATAAGAAGCCGCCGCCGAAATCGATTCTTTCATCACGTCTTTCAAATTACCGGTCACGGTCATGCGACCCTTACCTGGCATCATAACGCCTTCGATCGTGAGCAATTCGCCACCAACCTCGGTCCATGCCAAGCCGGTAACCAGACCAACTTGATCCTCGGACTCCGTCTCACCATAGCGGTATTTTGGAACACCCAGATAATCGGGAAGTTTTTCCTCGGTCACGTGTACGTTGGTCACCTTGCCTGCGGCCATCAAGATTTCTTTCACCGCCTTACGCGCCAGATTGGCGAGCTCGCGGGAAAGATTACGCACGCCCGCTTCACGGGTGTAACGACGGATGACAAACATCAAAGCTTCGTCCGAGACGGTCCATTCCTTCTCGGTCAGGCCGTGCTTGGTGCGTGCCTCTGGGATCAGATGCCGCTTGGCGATCTCTAGCTTTTCGTCTTCCGTGTAACCCGCGATCCGGATCACTTCCATACGATCAAGAAGCGCTGGCGGAATATTGAGCGTGTTCGCCGTTGTAATGAACATAATGTTCGAGAGGTCATAATCGACCTCAAGATAATGGTCATTAAACGTCGAATTCTGCTCCGGATCGAGCACTTCCAACAAAGCCGATGACGGATCGCCGCGGAAATCCATCCCTAACTTGTCGATCTCATCGAGCAAGAACAAAGGATTTTGCGTCTTCGTCTTCTTCAACGATTGGATGATCTTACCAGGCATCGAACCGATATAGGTCCGACGATGACCCCGGATCTCGGCCTCATCGCGCACACCACCGAGCGACATGCGTACGAATTCGCGTCCGGTTGCCTTAGCAATCGACTTGCCCAATGACGTCTTACCGACGCCTGGAGGGCCAACAAGACAAAGGATTGGGCCCGTTAGCTTATTCGCGCGTTGCTGGACCGCGAGATATTCAACAATACGCTCTTTGACCTTCTCAAGCCCAAAATGATCGGAATCAAGTACGGCTTGTGCACCGGGCAGATCCTTCTTGATCTTTGAGCGCTTGCCCCACGGCAAAGACAGCATCCAGTCAAGATAGTTGCGGATCACCGTCGCCTCTGCCGACATTGGCGACATCTGGCGAAGCTTCTTCAACTCGGCGAGCGACTTCTCACGGGCTTCCTTGGAAAGCTTGGTCTTATTGATCCGGTCTTCGAGCTCGCCGAGTTCGTCCTTGCCGTCCTCGTCGCCTAATTCCTTCTGGATCGCCTTCATCTGCTCATTGAGATAATATTCGCGCTGAGTCTTCTCCATCTGGCGCTTAACGCGCGAACGAATACGCTTCTCAACCTGCAAGACGGATATCTCGCTCTCCATGAAGCCAAGCACCTTCTCAAGGCGCTTCACCACATCGGTGATTTCCAGAACATCCTGCTTATCGGTGATCTTGACCGCCAAATGCGAGGCAACAGTGTCCGCAAGCTTCGCATAATCTTCAATTTGCGTAACAGCGGTTACAACTTCTGGCGAAATTTTCTTGTTGAGCTTCACATAGCCTTCGAATTCGTTGACGACCGAACGCGCCAGCGCTTCCGCTTCGATTTCGCTCGACACCTCGTCCGGAACGGCAATCGCCTCAGCCTGCATGAAAGAGTCGCCCGCGATAAAGGCTTCCGCCCGCGCACGGCTCACGCCCTCGACCAACACCTTCACGGTGCCATCGGGCAGCTTCAGCAATTGTAAAACGGTCGCAAGCGTACCCATCGAGAAAATCGCGTCGGTGGACGGATCATCATCACCGGCGTTTTTCTGGGTCGCGAGCAAAATCAGCTTCTCGCTCTTCACCACATCTTCGAGCGCCCGGATCGACTTTTCGCGACCGACGAAAAGCGGAACGATCATATGGGGGAAAACAACGATATCGCGCAGGGGCAGAACCGAATAGGTCGCGCGCGAACCCGTTTCTACGGAGGGACGCTTCTTTGCCGTTGGCATTGTACTTAATCCTTCTCATTAATGGCCGAGAAATACCCGAATGGGCTATTCCGCGGTCAGCGGGATTGGAACCGACCAAACCCGCTTGGCGAAACTCCCTCTGGCACCGCGCCAACCATGAGCTGAACTCCGCTCACCATAAATGGCGAGAGGCCGGTACGGTTTCAAGCCGTACTGGCCTCAATTTTGAATAGTCCGGTGGACAAATCAACGCAGATTAAGCGCTGGTCGCCGTTTCGACCGATTTCTCAGAGTAAATATAGAGCGGACGGGCTTTGCCATCGATAACTTCAGGCCCAATCACAACCTGCTCGCAACCATCGAGACTTGGTAGGTCGTACATCGTCTCCAGCAAAATGCCTTCCATGATCGAGCGCAGACCACGAGCACCCGTCTTACGCTCAATCGCCTTCTTGGCAATCGCGGACACCGCATCATCCGAGAAGGTCAACTCGACATCTTCCATCTCGAACAGCCGCTGATACTGCTTAACCAGAGCATTTTTCGGCTCGGTGAGGATCTTCTTGAGTGCAGGCTCATCGAGATCTTCGAGCGTCGCGATCACAGGAAGACGGCCGACAAACTCGGGGATCAGACCGAATTTCAACAAATCTTCTGGTTCTGTCTCGCGGAAGATGGCGCCCATACGGCGATCATCCGGCGCATCAACCTTTGCGCCGAAGCCAATCGATGTACCCTTGCCCCGCTGCGAAATGATCTTCTCAAGACCGGCGAACGCACCACCGCAGATGAAAAGAATATTCGTCGTATCAACCTGCAAGAATTCCTGCTGCGGATGCTTGCGGCCACCTTGCGGCGGAACCGAGGCAACCGTGCCTTCCATGATTTTCAGCAGCGCCTGTTGCACACCCTCGCCCGACACGTCCCGCGTGATCGATGGATTATCCGATTTACGGCTGATCTTATCGATTTCGTCGATATAGACGATGCCACGCTGCGCGCGATCGACATTATAGTCGGACGCCTGAAGCAGCTTGAGAATGATGTTCTCAACGTCTTCACCGACATAACCGGCCTCGGTCAATGTCGTTGCATCCGCCATCGTGAAAGGAACGTCCAAAATACGTGCAAGCGTCTGAGCAAGCAGCGTTTTTCCCGAACCCGTTGGGCCTACGAGCAAGATATTGGACTTTGCCAGTTCAACATCATTGTGCTTCGTCGCGTGATTTAGGCGCTTATAGTGGTTGTGAACGGCGACCGAGAGCACCTTCTTCGCATGTTCTTGGCCGATGACATAATCATCGAGAACCTTGCGGATTTCCTTAGGCGTTGGAACACCATCGCGCGACTTAACCAGCGACGATTTGCTCTCTTCGCGGATGATATCCATGCAAAGCTCGACGCATTCATCACAGATGAACACGGTCGGTCCAGCAATCAGTTTACGAACCTCGTGCTGACTTTTGCCGCAAAAGGAGCAGTAAAGCGTGCTTTTTGAGTCCGTGCCGCTGACCTTACTCATGATCTTTCTCCGTACTACCCACGCCCGAGAACACTCGGCATGGGTAAAAACCAAATTTGACCGACTTGCCTATCCTCAGGACAGCCGCAACACGGACATTACGAATCGAACCTAACCAAGCTTCCTAAACAAATCTTTTCCATCCAGTCATTCTGCAACAACTAGACCAAAACCGCCACATCCAATTTCAAGATGGGAAATTACATTAGGACGCGACTGGTTCCGGCTCATTTGGCCGCTTTTCCATTACCTTATCGATAATTCCGAACTCTTTGGCCATGTCTGCGGTCATAAAATTATCACGCTCGAGCGCTTTTTCGATCGTATCGAAATCTTGGCCCGTGTGATGGACGTAAATTTCATTAAGGCGTTTCTTGAGGCTTTCGACTTCGCGGGCATGGATCATAATATCCGTCACCTGCCCCTGATAGCCGCCCGATGGCTGGTGAACCATGATGCGGGCATTAGGCAGTGCAAAACGCTGATCCTTGGCGCCGGCAGCGAGCAAAAGCGAACCCATCGAGGCCGCCTGACCCACGCAAAGCGTCGTCACCGGAGGCCGGATGAATTGCATCGTGTCATAAATGGCGAGGCCCGAAGTCACGACGCCACCCGGCGAGTTAATATAAAGCGAGATTTCCTTTTTAGGGTTCTCGGCTTCAAGAAAGAGCAACTGGGCGACAACCAAGGAAGCCATGCCGTCTTCAACTGGGCCCGTCAAAAAGACGATGCGCTCACGCAGCAAACGAGAAAAGATATCAAACGCGCGTTCGCCCCGATTGGATTGCTCAACCACCATTGGAACGAGCTGGTTATAAGTTTCGATCGGATCGCGCATGCCTGACCTCAAGGTTGAAAAATAAAGAACGATTTATGCCGGCTTCGACCGATTCGGTAAAACCACTAACGGACATATAAGCATGGGTGGGCTGATAAAAAAGACGGCGCGCGGAAAGCTTTTCCACGCGCCGTATACTTTTTGTGAAGCCGGTAAGGCAATTATTCGCCGTCAGCAGCCTTTTTAGCCTTAGCCTTTGGAGCCGCCTTCTTTGGCTTATCGTCAGCTGAGGCGTCGCTTTCACCTTCAGAAGAGGCCTTTGCCTTAGCCTTGCCCTTCGACTTTGGCTTTGATTCCTCAGCGCTTTCATCGGTCAACAGAACATCTGCAGTCACCGTCTGATCCGTAACCTTGGCCAGGCTCAAAATGTGGTCGACAACCTTTTCTTCAAAGATTGGGGCCCGGATTTCGGCAACTGCTTGTGGATTTTGGCGGTAGAAGTCCCAAACCATCTTTTCCTGGCCGGGGAATTGACGCGCGCGCTCCATAACGCCTTGCGAAATTTCTTCGTCCGACACCTGAACCTTAGCCGACTCGCCGATTTCAGCCAAAACGAGGCCGAGGCGAACGCGGCGCTTGGCTATGCCGAGATATTCCTCGCGTGCTGCCTCTTCCGTCGTATCCTCGTCTGCGAAGGTTTTACCGGCCTGTTGCAAGTCGCTCATGACCTGACCCCAAATACCGTTGAACTCCTGTTCCACGAGGGCTGGCGGCAATTCGAAATTATATTGGCCATCGAGAACGTCGAGCAATTCGCGCTTCGTCTTGCGACGAGCAGCCGCCTCATACTCACGCGAGATATTGGCGCGGAGCGCATCTTTAAGCTTTTCTAAGCTCTCCATGCCGAAGCCTTTGGCGAACTCGTCGTCGATCTTGGCTTCACCCGGCGCTTCAACAGCCTTGATTACCGTGTTGAAAGTAGCTGCTTTTCCAGCAAGATGAGCGGCTGAATATTCCGCCGGGAAGGTTGCCTTAACGATGACCGTATCGCCCGCAACAACACCAACGAGCTGGTCTTCAAAGCCGGGGATGAACTGGCCCGTTCCGAGTTCGACCGGAACATCATTACCGGTGCCCCCTTCAAACGGAACACTGTCAATCATGCCCACAAAGTCAACAACAACGCGGTCACCGGTTTTCGACTTCTCACCCTCTTTCCGGGGTGCGAACGGACGGGACTGTTCCGCCATACGGTTAACCGCTTCGTTCACCGACTCGTCATCAACGCTTGCCACTTGGCGCGTCACCGAGATGCCCGAGAAGTCCTTGATCTCAATCTTTGGCAGAATTTCCATCTGGATGGTGAATTCTAATCCACCCTTGCCGGTAATGGCCGCTTCGATAACGGCTTCATCTTCCGGGAAGACGATCTTTGGCTCAAGCGCAAGCTTGATACCGTTTTCGTCGATAATCTTGCGATGCGTCTCGTTGACGACATTCTGAACGACGTCGCCCATCACCTGACGGCCATAGACCCGACGCAAATGCTCCAACGGGACTTTACCGGGGCGGAAGCCGTTGATCCGGACCTTGTCCTTCATTTCAACAAGCTGGGCGGTCAGACGCTCGGCCAGATCTTGCGCGGCAAGCACCACGTTAAACTCGCGCTTCAAGCCTTCCGAGAGCGTATTTGTAACCTGCATGATCTTCAAAGCCTTCGTTCATAAGCCGCGACAAGCGCGGAAAACATAAATGGTGCGGGCGGAGGGACTCGAACCCCCACAACTTGCGTCACTGGAACCTAAACCCAGCGCGTCTACCAATTCCGCCACGCCCGCAATCCCAAGGAGGTCAATCCACCCCACGATGAGCCACACGACCAAGCAACGCCTGATCCGTATAGACCCGTCGGGACGCGGCTCTATAGCACGGTCGAAGAAAGACGCTAGCAAAAAAGCGGACGGCTACGCCTTCTATCATCTTATTTATTTGCAGCACGTTCCGAAATTAATCGCGACACCACGCTTCGCAGCGCCAAAGGCAGATCATGGGCCAATAATCCCGGACCCACCAAGCGTCCTGCTTCGGCGTGAAGCCAAACCGCGGCGGAAGCCGCCTCATAGGCCTCGGCACCTTGGGCCAATAACCCGCCGATAATGCCCGCTAGAACATCGCCCGAGCCAGCCGTAGCCAACCAAGGTGTACCGTTCTGATTGATGGTAGCCCGTCCATCGGGCGAAGCGATGACGCAGTCGGGGCCCTTTAAGACAACCACAATGCCAAGATATTTCGCCGCCGCCAGCGCCCGCCCAAGCCTGTCTTTGATATTCAAAATATCGGGCTCATGCTTAAAAAGACGCGAAAACTCGCCATCATGCGGCGTTGCCACCACTTTCCGAGCATGCGCATCCAAAATCAGTGATTTCAGCTCCTTGGCATGCCCCTCAAAACTCGTAAGCGCATCCGCATCGAGAACCAAAGAGCGATCAGAGGCTAAGGCCAAACGTACCCGCTCACGCAATATGTCGCCTACGCCATTACCCGGCCCGAGAATGATAGTGTTTCGGCGCTTATCCTCAAGAAGCCGCCGAAGTCCTTCTACTCCGTCGGCACTGCGCACCATAATATCCGACAAGGCAGCAGCATTGACCAGAAGCGCCTCACTCGGAGACGCAACCGTGACCAAGCCAGCCCCGATCCGAGCCGCCGCATGGGCCGCGAGCCGCGCCGCGCCGGTGCTTTCTGCCCCACCCGACAGAACAACCAAATGGCCACGGCTAAATTTATGCCCCTCTTCATCCGGCTCCCGGATGACGTCCGGCCACAGATCCGGAGAATTTAAGCGTAGTTTAGGTTGTATTTCGCTTAAAACCTGATCAGAAATACCAATATCGGCTAAAATCACGCGCCCACACAGTTTCCGTCCCGGATAGAGAATATGCGCTGGCTTTAACCTGAAAAAAGTTACCGTCGCTTGGGCGTTGACCGCAACACCGCAAATCTGCCCGGTATTGCCGCTAATCCCACTCGGAATATCGACCGCCAGCATGGGTTTACCTGAATTATTCATCAAAGCGACGAGTTCCGCCGCCTCGCCATCGATATCCCGAGACAAACCAGCCCCAAAAAGCGCATCGATAATCAAATCGGCATCAGAAGTGTCAAAATCATGGGCACGACCAATGGCGCCATCCCACATTTCTGCCACCAGCCGCGCATCCCCCTGAAGCCGGTAGCGTTCTCCCATCAGAATGAGTGAGATCCGGTATCCCCGCCCCGCAAGCACCCTTGCGGCGACAAATCCATCGCCACCATTATTACCCGGCCCGCAGATAATGAGGATTTTGCCAGCAAAAGGCGCAAGCGTAGCCGCGGCATCGGCCACCGCCCGCCCCGCGCGCTCCATTAACGCGACACCCGGCGTTCCCGCCTGTATCGTGAGAGAATCGGCCCGCGCCATCTCGCTGGTTGTGAGAAGTTCATGCATCTTGATGGTTCCAGCCCTTTCTATGTCAGGGAACCAGTTTATGTTCGATTAGAATAGAATGTCGAATGCAATAGGATACGCCCTTAAGGTGCGCATATTTTCTGTACATTTGCCTAAATTTTCAGCAATAAATGCAAAAGTCGACGTCAATAAGCCTCAAAACACCGTGGCGAAAATTTAAGCATGGTGCTAAATCGGCTCAGTCTCCGGAATACGAAAAACTCCGGGTAGGCACGCGGAAGCTAGGAACTCGAGATGAAAAAAATCGAGGCGATCATCAAGCCTTTTAAGCTCGACGACGTGAAGGAAGCCCTTCAAGATGTCGGCCTTCAGGGCATAACCGTTACCGAAGCCAAGGGTTTCGGGCGGCAAAAGGGCCATACGGAGCTGTATCGCGGCGCCGAATACGTGGTCGACTTTTTGCCGAAGGTGAAGATCGAGATCGTGTTGCCCGACGAGCTCGTCGAGCAGGCGGTGAATGCTATTCGCAACGCGGCCCAGACGGGTCGCATTGGCGATGGCAAGATTTTTGTATCAACGGTTGAAGAGGCTATTCGTATCCGGACCGGCGAAACCGGGTTGGATGCGATCTAACCTGAAAAAAACCAGGCGACCAACAATTTTTCCACGAACGCAAGTTCACTATTCAAAGAGGATGATACCCATGAAGACCGCCAAGGACGTCCTGAAGGCGATTAAGGACAATGACGTCAAGTATGTCGACTTCCGTTTTACAGATCCGCGCGGCAAGTGGCAGCACGTGACATTCGACGTATCGATGGTCGACGAAGACATTTTTGCTGAAGGCACGATGTTCGACGGTTCGTCGATTGCTGGCTGGAAGGCCATCAACGAATCCGACATGACCTTGATGCCTGACCCATCGACCGCACAGATGGATCCGTTCTTTGCGGCTTCCACGATGTCGATCGTCTGCGACATTCTCGAGCCATCGACAGGACAGCCTTACAACCGCGATCCACGCGGCATGGCCAAGAAGGCAGAAGCCTATCTGAAGTCGACCGGTATCGGCGATACCATCTTCGTTGGCCCAGAAGCTGAATTCTTCATCTTTGACGACGTGAAGTTCATGTCGGACCCGTACAACACGGGCTTCAAGCTCGACTCGTCCGAATTGCCGATCAATGGCGACACGGATTACGAAGGCGGCAATCTCGGCCACCGCATTGCGACCAAGGGCGGTTACTTCCCCGGTCCTCCGCAGGATTCGGCACAGGACATGCGCGGCGAAATGCTCGCAGCAATGGCGTCCATGGGCGTCAAGGTTGAAAAGCATCACCACGAAGTCGCCTCCGCCCAGCACGAACTCGGTATGAAGTTCGACACGCTGACGCACATGGCTGACCAGATGCAGATCTACAAATACGCCATCCACAATGTAGCCCAGAGCTACGGCAAGACGGCGACCTTCATGCCAAAGCCGATCTTCGGCGATAACGGCTCGGGCATGCACGTCCACCAGTCGATCTGGAAGGCTGGCAAACCCATCATGGCTGGCAATAAATACGCTGACCTCAGCCAAGAATGCCTCTGGTATATTGGCGGTATCATCAAGCACGCCAAGGCCTTGAACGCGTTCACGAACCCATCGACGAATTCGTATAAGCGTCTGGTTCCCGGCTATGAAGCACCCGTGTTGCTCGCCTACTCGGCGCGTAACCGCTCGGCTTCCTGCCGTATTCCCTACACGACCAATCCAAAGGCCAAGCGCGTTGAAGTACGCTTCCCAGATCCGATGGCGAACCCATATCTCGCCTTCGCAGCCATGCTCATGGCTGGTCTTGACGGGATCACGAACAAGATCGATCCAGGTGCAGCCATGGACAAGGATCTCTACGATTTGCCACCACGCGAATTGAAGAAGATCCCAACGGTCTGCGGCTCGCTTCGCGAAGCACTCGCCAACCTCGACAAGGACCGCGCGTTCTTGAAGGCCGGCGGCGTGTTCAACGACGACTTCATCGACAGCTATATCGAACTCAAGATGCACGACGTCATGCGCTTCGAAATGACCCCGCATCCGGTCGAGTTCACGATGTATTATTCGTACTAAGGAAGGCTGGGCGGAGTGATCCGCCCTCCCCGAACGGTCTAAATTTCAGCAAGGCTCCGGAAACGGGGCCTTGTTTTTTTAACTCTCGTGGACATCGCGCCGCGTGCGTTTCCTTTCCGTTCCCATTTGCCAGCTAACCATGCGATAAGATCGCAACCCGAATCAGCAAGGCTTTGACGAATAGGATGGCGATGTCCGACGATCTCTTTGGTGGCAATGCAGCTCGTAAACTCCCGGAATCGGGGACAGCACCCCGCCTTTCCGCGAGCAGTAAAGCAGCACAAGCCAAGGCGGCGGCATCCTCCCAAGGGTCACTCGGCACGCCGGGTGAGAGCGGATATACCGCGCAATCAATCGAGGTTTTGGAAGGGCTTGAGCCCGTCCGCCGACGCCCCGGCATGTATATTGGCGGCACCGACGAGAAGGCGCTGCATCATCTTTTTGCCGAAGTCATCGACAATTCGATGGACGAAGCGGTCGCGGGTCACGCGTCCGTTATCACGGTTGAATTGGATACCGATGGTTTTCTTACCGTCGGCGATAATGGCCGTGGCATTCCCGTCGAGCCGCATCCAAAATTCCCCGACAAATCGGCCCTTGAAGTCATCATGACCGTGTTGCACGCGGGTGGTAAATTCGACTCCAAGGTCTATGAAACCTCGGGCGGTTTGCACGGCGTTGGCGTTTCGGTGGTCAATGCACTGTCCGATAAGGTCGAAGTGGAAGTCGCGCGCGGCCAGCAGCTGTTCCGGCAAGAGTTTTCACGCGGTATTCCGCTCGGTCCGGTGGCTTTGGTCGGCAAGGTTCAAAACCGCCGCGGCACCAAGGTCCGTTTTCATCCCGATCCGCAAATCTTCGGCGCTGGGGCCAAATTCTCACCCGCCCGCCTGTTTCGCATGGCGCGCTCGAAAGCCTATTTGTTCGGCGGCGTCGAAATCCGTTGGTCTTGCGCCCCCTCCCTCGTCGAGGGCACGGATATTCCGCCAGAGGCCATTTTCCGCTTCCCGTCAGGCCTGAAAGATTATCTGGCGTCCGATATTGAAGGTCGCGCGCTCGTCACCGATCAAATCTTTGCCGGAAAAATTGAAAAACAAGGCGGCCACGGCTCTCTCGAATGGGCCATTTCTTGGCTCGGCGGTGTCGATGATGGCTTTGTCCATTCCTATTGCAACACGATCCCGACAGCCGAAGGCGGCACGCATGAGCAAGGTCTGCGTATCGCGCTTTTGCGTGGCTTAAAAGACCATGCCGAACGAATTGGACAATCCAAACGCGCCAGCAATATTACGACCGATGACGTGATGGTCACCTGTGCCGCGATGCTCTCGGTCTTTATCCGTGAGCCGGAGTTCCAAGGTCAGACCAAAGACAAACTCGCCACAACGGAAGCTTCGCGCATCGTTGAAGTCGCCATCCGTGACGCCTTCGACCATTGGCTCGCCGCTTCACCAAGCCAAGCGCTCAAATTGCTCGATTGGGTAGTCGATCGCGCCGACGAGCGCTTGCGCCGTCGCGCCGATAAAGAAATCGCGCGCAAAACCGCCGTCCGGAAATTACGCCTCCCCGGCAAGCTTGCCGATTGCTCAAACTCGGGCGCGGCAGGCTCCGAGCTCTTTATCGTCGAGGGTGACTCCGCCGGTGGCTCGGCCAAACAGGCGCGCAATCGGACCAATCAGGCTATTTTGCCTCTCAGAGGCAAAATCCTAAACGTCGCCAACGCGACACGTGACAAATTGGCCGCTAACCAGCAATTGCAAGATCTCCTGCAGGCGCTTGGCTGCGGCATCGGTAATAATTACCGCGACGATGATTTGCGCTATGAAAAAATCATCATCATGACCGACGCCGACGTCGATGGCGCGCATATCGCCTCGCTTCTGATTACCTATTTTTATCGGCAAATGCCGAAGCTCATCGATAACGGCCATTTGTTCCTCGCCGTGCCACCGCTTTACCGGCTAACCCATGGCGGCAAAACCGTTTATGGCCGTGATGATGCCCATAAGGACGAGCTGCTAAAAACCGTGTTCAAAGGCAAGAGCAATGTCGAAATCGGCCGCTTCAAAGGCCTCGGCGAAATGATGCCCCATCAGCTTAAAGAGACCACGATGGATCCGAAAAAGCGGATGCTATTAAAAGTCTCGGTACCGCAAGATGGCCGCGTCGCTACCGACGATTCGGTTGAACAGCTGATGGGCAACAAGCCAGAAGCCCGTTTCGCCTTCATCCAAGAGCGTGCAGCATTCGCAACAGACCTTGTGGATTTATAAGGGCTTAACAACTTTATTGCATCCAATATGTGAGGATAAGGCTGGGCGTTCTCAATCGGTCCGCGTCCGAGACTTTCATTACGACGGTGAAGCCGCTATGGAAGAGAGGGAACGAAAAACGATAACGCCTGTTTTGTCGGGAGCACCGTGGTTTTACCATGAAAGCCGTACACGTCCTGAATGGCCCCAATTTAAACCTGCTCGGTACGCGGGAACCCGCAACCTATGGGACAGTGACTTTGGCGGATATTGAGGCCAGTTTGCAGGCAAAAGCCAGAGCGGCAGGCATTGCACTGACGTTCCGACAATCAAACCACGAGGGCGACCTTGTCGATTGGATCCAAGAAGCGGGTAAAGCAGGCGCCGGCATTTTGCTGAATGCTGGGGCTTTTACCCATACCTCAATCGCTCTGCATGATGCCATAAGGGGCTCGGGCGCTGTTGTTGTTGAACTTCATCTTTCAAACGTGTTCGCCCGCGAACCGTTTCGCCATCACTCAACCCTTTCGGCGGTTGCCAAAGGGGTCATCTGCGGATTTGGTGCAGCAAGTTATACGCTTGCCCTTGACGCCATTCTGCCCCATCTGCCCTAACGACGCCGACGATACGGAGATATGAATGCCTGCCAATGACCGGAAGCCAAGCTCGAAGGCTGTGTCCACCTCGGACGCCATCGATACCGGACTGATTGCCGACCTCGCCAAGCTTTTGAATAAATCCGATCTCAGCGAGATCGAAGTTCAGAAGGGTGATCTGCGGATTAAATTGGCCCGCGCTTTAACAGCCGCACCGGTCGCGCACGCCGTCCATGTCGCAGCGCCAGCAGCGGCTCCCGCTCCAGTCGCCGCAGCGGCATCGGCTGCCCCATCGCCCGGCCCCGGAACAAGCAAAATCGACGCCTCTCATCCAGGTGCGGTTGCCTCGCCGATGGTTGGCACAGCCTATCGTCGCCCATCACCAGACGCGAAGGCCTTTGTTGAGATTGGCTCGACCGTTAAAGCGGGTGAAAAAATCCTTCTGATCGAAGCCATGAAGACGTTCAACGAGATCGTCGCACCACGCGCAGGAACGGTCACGGCCATTCTTGTCGAGGACGGTCAACCAGTCGAATTCGGCGAAGCTCTGATCGTCATTGAATAATAGGCGGAACGCTACCGATGTTTGACAAGGTCCTTATCGCCAATCGTGGCGAGATCGCATTGCGGGTGCTTCGTGCCTGTAAGGAACTGGGTATCGCAACCGTTGCGGTTCACTCAACTGCAGACGCAAATGCCATGCATGTGCGTTTGGCCGATGAGAGCGTGTGCATCGGACCGCCCGCCTCGCGCGACAGCTATCTCAATATTCCGGCCCTTCTCGCCGCTTGCGAGATCACGGGCGCCGATGCGATCCATCCCGGCTACGGGTTCTTGTCGGAGAATGCCCGCTTCGCCGAGATTCTTGAAAGCCATGGCATTACCTTTATCGGCCCGAAATCCGAGCATATCCGGATCATGGGCGATAAGATCGAAGCGAAGCGCACCGCTCGCAAATTGGGCATTCCTTGCGTACCGGGCTCCGATGGCGGCGTGACGGAAGATGACGAAGCGCTGCGCATCGCCAATGAAATTGGTTATCCCGTTATCGTGAAAGCGGCAGCTGGCGGCGGCGGACGCGGCATGAAAGTCGCTCGCACGCAGGATGATTTGATCGATGCGCTGCAAACCGCACGTACCGAGGCAAAGGCCGCGTTTGGCGATGACGCCGTCTATATCGAAAAATTCCTCGAAAAGCCGCGCCATATCGAAATCCAAGTCTTAGGCGATGGCAAAGGTAATGCCATTCACTTGGGCGAACGCGATTGCTCGCTCCAACGCCGCCATCAAAAGGTCTGGGAAGAAGGCCCATCGCCTGCGCTTAACCAAGAAATGCGCGAAAAAATCGGCGAGACCTGCGCCAAAGCCATGCGCGATTTGGGCTATCTCGGCGTCGGCACCATCGAGTTTCTTTATGAAGATGGCGAGTTCTATTTCATCGAGATGAACACCCGTATTCAGGTCGAGCATCCGGTTACCGAAATGATCACCGGCATCGATCTCGTCAATGAGCAAATCCGGATTGCCGCGGGTGCGACACTCGGCATTTCACAAGAGGATGTGAAGCTCTCAGGCCACGCCATCGAATGCCGCGTGAATGCCGAAAATCCAGCAACCTTCCGCCCATCACCCGGGAAAATCGCCTATTTCCACCCACCGGGCGGCCTCGGCGTGCGCGTCGATTCCGCTGTCTATCAAGGCTATACGATCCCGCCTTATTATGACTCGCTTGTCGGCAAGCTCATCGTCCATGGCCGTACGCGCAATGAGTGCTTAATGCGCCTGCGCCGCGCGCTCGATGAATTTGTCGTCGACGGGATCGAGACGACCTTACCCTTATTCCGTACGCTTGTTCGGAACCCCGACATGCAAAATGGCCAATATGATATCCATTGGCTCGAGCACTTCCTCGCCGATGGCGGGATGGACGGAGCCTCAGGCACCTGACACAATAGGCTTATGACGCGTTATGACGCCACGAGGGATACGATAACGCCAGAGGTGCTTCTGCGCGCCTACGCCATCGGCATCTTTCCCATGGCGGAGAATGCCAATGATCCTTCCATCCATTGGGTAGAGCCGCGCATACGTGGAATCATTCCGCTAGACGGCGTTCATATTTCAAAAAGCCTCGCCAAAACCATTCGCTCGAACCGGTTCACGATAAAAATTGATCATGACTTTAATGGCGTGATTTCCGGATGCGCCTCACGCCCCGGCGACACATGGATCAATCAACGAATTACATCACTGTATCGTCAGCTTTTCGAGCGCGGCTTCGTGCATACCGTTGAAGTCTATGAGCAGGAAAAACTGGTCGGCGGTCTCTATGGGGTCAGCATCGGTGCGGCTTTCTTCGGCGAAAGCATGTTTCACACTGTAACCGATGCGTCAAAAGTAGCCCTCGTCCATTTAGCCGCACGCTTGATCCATGGGCAGTATGAGTTATTGGACACACAATTTCTGACGCCCCATTTGGCCACACTGGGTGGGATAGAAATTCCACGCGAAATCTATCAATCACGCCTCGTGAATGCCGTATTAGCGCGCGGCGATTTTGACGCGCTCGATCCGCACGCCCACGCCGATGGCAGCGCTATCTTGGACTTGGTTCGCAGCAACAAAAAATAGAAACTTAGTTTTTCTTTTTCGCGGTCGCAGGAGCAGCAGGCGTAACTGGCTTTTGCAGCGGAGTCGGAGCCTGTGCGGGAGGAGCCGCCTCATTCAACTCAGGGATCACGACCGTTCCGCCCTTGCAGCCGATGAGCCAAACATCATAGATCGGGTGCTCGACGCCGTGTAGTCCTGGACTAGAGGCAAAAATCCAGCCTCCGAACAGGTTCTTGGTGCTACCGGCCACCGTAATTTCGTCTACTTCAACAAAGGCTGACGTGTTCTGTGGCTCGGTGATAGGCCGTGTATAGCAAACGCGCGGTGTTACCAAAAAAGCACCGAATTCAACCGTTTCATCGATCGCGGCCTCAAACGAAATAATGCGCCCAGTAATCTTGTCGAGACCGGAGAAAATCGCGATCGGATTTTTAATCTTGTCCGCAAAGGCAACGCCCGGCAAAGCTGCGACCATGGCAGCAAAAACCAAACCCAAAATCCAACGAGCCATTCTCAATGCGCCTTAAGCCGATGATCAAACCAAGTCGTAAATCAACGCTCAGTTCTTATCACGCAGATCATGGCGGATGAAAGGCTCAGGCCTTCTTTTTATTTCCGCTACGGGCCGGTTTAGTCGTTTCGACCTCCGTCTTTACCGGCTGAAGCTCCGCCTCGGCGAGCGCATCGACCCGACGAACGCGATCATCCCGTTTTTGCTTGAGAGAACGAATTTCACGCATCAATCCAAGCATGCCCCGATCAACATTGCCCGCTTCTTCCTGCGCACGAAGCTTGCGTTCAGCATCGGCAATCTGATGCGACGTTTCTTCGATTTCAGCTTGAAGGGATGACAATAACTTATTGTCTTTAAAGAGATTATCCCACTCATTCTTCAAATAAGCGACCCGCGTATCGGCATTTGGAAACGAGCCATCTCCAAATTTGGCTTTTACCGACCAATCGGCAATCTGTTCCGCCAATTCACCATGGGAGACCGAAACCTTTGGCAAAGCGTCGGCCGACGGAGCAGCATGCTTTTGCGACGTACGCGCCGCAATATAAGCCGCAATCAGTGCCATCGGCTCAGACCAGTCGCCAGAAAGACGCTGGCGGAACAGCCGCGCGGTCGGATACCAAACCGTATCACTTTCACGCGCCAGCCAACGCCAATCCGGTTCAACGCGCAAGAGAATATGCACCGGACGGCCCAGCGCACCCGCGACATGGGCAACCGAGGTATCGACTGTAACGATGAGATCAAGCGACATCATAATGGCAGCCGTATCCAAAAACGCCTGTCCATCGGCGTCGAATTGATCGCCAAAATCATAAAGCTCCCGCCGGAAAGAAGCCGTTTTGATTTCCTCAACCGGCTGCCCCTTTTGCAAGCTAAAGAGCCGCACACCGGGGATCGCCGCTAACGGCGCAAATGCTTCAAGCGGCGCCGAGCGCCCCTTTTCCGCTGGCGATTCACGATTGCCACCCCAGCAAATCCCTACCTTGAAATCCTTTGAGGCCATTTTCCGAGCCCACGATTTCACACGAGCAGGATCGGCGGAAATATAGGGCACGTTTTCGGCATAACGCTTTGGATCAAGACCCAAAGCCCGCGGAATATGCAACAAAGGCGTCCACCCTGTCGCGCCATTAACGCTGCCCGGCTTGTTACTCGGCAGCAGATTAATCGGCAAACCCATGGTTCGGATTAAATCGAACAAGATTTCATGGGTGACAAAATTGATTTCGACGCCCTGCTCCACCAATGGCCGCAAATAGCGCATAAATTGGATCGTATCACCCAGTCCCTGTTCGTCCATCACGAGAAGGCTTTTCGGCGGCTCGCCACCCCGCCAGCGTGGTAATTCCCGGCTTCCGCCATCTGCCGTACGAATTTTAACCGCAGGTTGAGCCGACATCAGCTTGAAGCGAATATCGAACGCATCCCAAGCCTCATTCCATTGCTCGCGCCGAAACAAAGTAAGCGCAAGGCGCGCCGCGGCATCTGTGTGTTCCGGATCAATCGAGCGGATGAACCGCAGCAAGATTAAAGCTTCGGTAAAGCGCCCTTTGACGATCTCATGTTCAGCCAAGGCAAAGAGATGGGAAACTTCGGTCGCGTTTGGTGCGCGGATCATATCAGTACCAGCGTGGGATGTTTCAACGAGACGCATCTACAGGAGACCTCCAATTCTAGAAGGCCTATACGCTTACTCGGGAACTCTCTCGATATACTGAACTCGACGCACTCAAATTGAAGTAATTCCGTAATTACTTCAAAACCATATTTGTGATTATTTAGGCGTCCAAGGCGTGTAATCGCCCGTTACCGTCGGACGACGGCCGCCCTTAATAATCGAACCTTGCGGACGCCACGCATCAACGGTCCCGGTCGCATTGGCCTTATGCGGCAATTCCCAATCATGCGCCGTGTAATTCTCATTTGCCGGCGGCACATCGAGCTTATGATGCATCCAGCCATACCAGCCGGGTGGAATGCGGGACGGCTCTGCGTCGCCATTATAAACAACCCAGCGGCGCACAATGCCCAAAGCAGGGTCTTTTACGCCGCCCTTGGTTTGGTAATAGCGATTACCTGCTCCGTCTTGGCCAACAAATTCGCCCTTGCGCCACGTATGGAACAAAGTTCCCACCGTCGCTCCGTGCCACCAGGTAAAAATGGTCAAGAGAATTTGTTTCATGGTCGAAAACGTCCAAAAGTCAGCCCCAAAATTCGGCCGGACTATGGCGACAGACGGTGCATTTGTCCAGCCTATGACGGTTGCCATTCGTAAAACGCAACCCGTATTGCCCAAAGGAGTAGCTTTGCCGGTAGCACGAGCAATGGTAAGAAGTCGCGATTCAAATAAATGGCGGCCAGCTCGCAACCAATTCGGGCGGCCCGTTAGCACTTAAAGGATGGGACAATGGCGAAGATTAAGGTCGCAAATCCAGTGGTTGAACTCGATGGCGACGAGATGACCCGCATCATCTGGCATTATATCCGCGAAAAGCTGATCCATCCCTATCTCGACATTAATCTCGATTACTACGATCTTTCGGTCGAACATCGCGACGCCACGAATGACCAAGTGACGATTGATTCGGCGAATGCGATCAAAAAGCACGGCGTTGGCGTCAAATGCGCCACCATCACGCCAGACGAAGCGCGCGTAAAAGAATTCAACCTCAAGGAAATGTGGAAGTCGCCGAACGGCACAATCCGCAATATTTTGGGCGGCGTCATTTTCCGCGAACCCATCATCTGCAAAAACGTGCCGCGCTTAGTCCCGCACTGGACGCAACCGATCGTCGTCGGCCGCCACGCATTCGGCGATCAGTACCGCGCAACCGACTTCAAAGTTCCCGGCAAAGGGCGGATGACGATTAAATTTGAAGGTGATGATGGCACGGTTATCGAAAAGGAAGTCTTCAAATTCCCCGGCGCCGGTGTCGCCATGTCGATGTATAATCTCGATGACTCGATCCGCGATTTCGCTCGCGCATCGTTGAATTACGGTTTGCAGCGCAAATATCCGGTCTATCTTTCGACCAAGAACACGATTTTGAAAGCCTATGATGGCCGCTTCAAAGACATCTTCCAGGAAATCTTTGACGCCGAATTCAAGAGCCAATTCGCCACCCTCGGCATCACCTATGAGCATCGCCTGATCGATGACATGGTGGCTTCCGCAATTAAATGGTCGGGCGGCTATGTCTGGGCGTGCAAAAACTACGATGGCGACGTTCAGTCCGATATCGTGGCACAGGGTTTCGGCTCCTTGGGCCTGATGACATCAGTTCTCATGACGCCAGATGGTCAAACCGTTGAGGCCGAGGCCGCGCACGGCACGGTTACGCGCCATTACCGCGAGCATCAGAAGGGTAAAGAGACATCGACTAACTCGATCGCCTCGATTTTCGCTTGGACGCAGGGCCTCGCCCATCGCGCCAAGCTCGACGACAACCAAGAGCTCGCGCGCTTTGCAACCACGCTCGAACGCGTCTGCGTCGAAACGGTCGAATCCGGCTTTATGACCAAGGATCTCGCCCTACTCGTCGGCGCCGATCAAAAATGGCTTTCGACGACCGGCTTCCTCGATAAAATCGACGAGAACCTCAAAAAGGCCATGGCGTAAGCCCTTTAGAGAAAGCGAAAAAGCCCGGCAGCAATGCCGGGCTTTTTTATGTGAAAGACGAGCGCTAGTCTCGCCGCTCTATTTCCTGCTCGCTGACGGAATCATCAGGCAGCGATCCAACGCCTTGGCGTGACGCCTCCTCGACCCGCCGTCCCAATTCGGGGCGCTCCGCCATCAAGATCCGCAGATCGCCGGCGTCTAACATCAACAAATCGGAATGCACCAAAGCCCGCGCCGTCGTCGTGCGTCGCGTCGGCTTTACGACGGCCAATTCACCGAAAAAGTCGCCCTCGCCGATCACGACGGACGCATGTTTGGGCCGCTCCAGCTCAATCTGGCCCGAAGCGATAAAATACATCGAATGACCAAGCTCACCGCGTCTGACGACAATCTCGCCGGGTACCGCCGTATGCGACCTTAAAAAGCGCATGATCTGCGCCACATCATCGGCATCCAAATCTCGGAACAATGGAACGCGTGAAACAATGCCCCACGTCACCACAAAATCGCGCCGGTGGATCACCTCGGCAAAAGAGGTGGCGATAATACCAACAGGCAGGGCCAACATGCCGAGACCCAAGATCGAAATCAGCCCGGCCACCACTTTTCCGAGCGGCGTAATCGGCACGACATCACCATAGCCGACAGTCGTTAACGTCACCACCGCCCACCACATCGCATCCGGAATGGTGCCGAATTTATTCGGCTGTGCATCATGTTCGATCAAATGCATCAGCGAAGCCGAGACGAGAATAAGTGCCGCCAGAATCACGATACAGGCCATCAAGGCGCGCCGCTCATTAACGATGGCCTCGTAAAGCGACCGGATACCCGGCGAATAACGCGCCAGCTTTAAAAAGCGGAAAATACGAAACACAATCAGCGCGCGCAAATCAGCAGGCGTCACAAGGGCGAGGTAAAAGGGCAAGATGGTCAAAAAATCAATCAAGGCCGTCAGGCTGAATACATGCCGAAACAAAACGCGGCCTAGTGGCAATCGCCGATAGGGCGGATGAATTGGCGCAATCCAGAGCCTGAGGATATATTCGAGCGTAAATACCGCAACGGTCACAAGCTCGATGCCTAAAAACACCGCGTCATATTTCAACGCGTAATCCGGCACCGATTCAAAGACGACCGAACCAACGCTACCAACCGTTAAGGCGACCAAAGCAGCATGAACATAGCGCGACACCCGATCATCGGGCATCGCTTGTTCTAGAATTTCGTAGACGCGTCTACGAAAGCGGGCAATGCGTTGAAAAGCCATCGCCCGTGCGCGGGATATCACCCTGCACTCCGAAGTACCGAGGCAATCGCCTCAATGGCTTCCTGAGCCTTGGCACCCTCTGGCCCGCCAGCCTGCGCCATATCGGGACGGCCACCCCCGCCTTTGCCGCCCAAGGCTTCGGCGCCGACGCGAACCAAATCAACCGCACTGAAACGAGTGATCAAATCAGCGGTAACCGCCACGACCAAACCAGCTTTACCGTCTTCGGCGCGATTGACGAGCACAATAACGCCGGAACCCAGCTGGGCTTTTGCGTCATCGGCCAAGCCTTTAAGATCCTTCATCTCGACGCCTTCAACCGAACGGCCCATAAATTTGACGCCGTTAATATCGCTGACATCGGAGGCTGCACCGGATCCGCCGCCACCCATTGCAAGCTTCTTGCGGGCATCCGCAAGATCACGCTCGAATTTTCTGCGTTCTTCAATCAGTGTTGAAAGACGATCAACCGAATCCTGCGGCGTTGCTTTCAAAAGTCCGGCCAACTCTTTGAGTTTGCGGGCTTCGCTCGCAAGATAACGCCGCGCGGTATCGCCCGTCATCGCCTCAAGCCGGCGCGTTCCAGCCGCAACACCCGATTCCGATATGATCATGATCAGGCCGATATCGCCTGTGCGCGACACATGCGTACCGCCACACAACTCAACCGAATAGGCTTTGTTGGAACCCGGCTCCGAACCCATGGAAACCACGCGCACTTCTTCGCCATATTTCTCGCCAAAAAGCGCACGCGCGCCGCTTTCAATCGCCTCTTCGACGCCCATCAAGCGGGTCACGACCGGATCGTTTTGCAGCACAACCCGGTTCGCAATGGCTTCAATCTCTTCCAACTCGTCATCCGCAATCGGCTTTGTATGCGAGAAGTCAAACCGCAAGCGCTCTGAAGAAACCATCGAGCCCTTTTGCGCAACATGATCACCTAACACCTGACGAAGCGCTTCATGCAAAAGATGCGTCGCGGAATGGTTTGAGCGGATGGACCGACGACGGCTGTGATCGACCGTCAATTCAAGCGCCGCCCCGACGCTGACTTCGCCTTTTTCAACGGTCACACTATGCGTGAATAAATCACCGAGCTTCTTTTGTGTGTCAGTCACGCGAAGCTTTACGCCCGCGCCCAACATAACGCCCGTGTCACCCACCTGACCGCCGCTCTCGCCATAAAATGGCGTTTGGTTCAGAACGACGAAACCGGTCTTCCCAGCACCTATTTTATCGACGATTTTACCGTCGGAAACGAGTGCACGCACAACGCCTTCAGCCTGCTCTGTGTCATAGCCCAAAAACTCGGTCGCACCGACTTTTTCCTTAACACCGAACCAGACCGTATCGGTTGCCGCTTCGCCAGAACCAGACCAAGCCGCGCGGGCCTTTTCGCGCTGCCGTTCCATCGCGGCATTAAACGCGTCTGTGTCAACCGTGATCCCGCGCGGACGCAAAGCGTCTTGCGTCAAATCGAGCGGGAATCCATATGTATCATAGAGCGTAAACGCGACGTCACCCGAAAGGCTTGCCCCTGTCGAAAAGGATTTTGTTTCCTCATCCAACATTGTAAGGCCGCGTTCGAGCGTTTTGCGGAAACGCGTTTCTTCCAAACGCAGCGTTTCCTCAATCAAAGGTTCGGCGCGTCCAAGCTCGGGATAGGCCTGCCCCATCTCACGAATGAGCGACGGCACAAGGCGGAACATCGAAGGCTCGCGTGCACCGAGCAATTGCAGATGCCGCATCGCGCGGCGCATAATTCGGCGCAGCACATAACCGCGGCCTTCGTTCGACGGCAAAACACCATCGGCAATGAGGAACGATACCGCGCGCAAATGGTCAGCCACCACGCGATGGCTCGCCTGCCCTGCCGGATCAACACCCGTCACTTCCGCAACCGCTTTGATGAGAGCGCGCATCGTATCGGTTTGGTAATTATCATGCGTGCCTTGCAGCAAAGCAGAAATGCGCTCGAGTCCCATGCCGGTATCGATCGATGGCTTTGGCAGTGCAATCCGCTCGGAAGGCGAGACTTGCTCAAACTGCATAAACACCAAATTCCAAATCTCAATAAACCGGTCGCCATCCTGATCGGCGGAGCCAGGAGGGCCCCCCGGAATTTTGTCGCCATGGTCAAAGAAAATTTCAGAGCACGGACCGCAAGGCCCTGTATCACCCATCGCCCAGAAATTGTCGGACGTCGGAATACGGATGATTTTTGAATCAGGGAGTCCGGCAATCTTTTTCCAAAGCCCGTGCGCCTCGTCATCCTCATGGTAGACGGTGACCATCAGGCGGGATTTGTCGATGGCGTAGTCCTTGGTGATCAGGTTCCAAGCGAGCTCAATCGCGCGCTCTTTAAAATAGTCGCCGAACGAGAAATTTCCGAGCATCTCGAAAAAGGTGTGATGGCGCGCGGTATAGCCGACATTGTCCAAATCATTGTGCTTGCCACCCGCACGGACGCATTTTTGCGACGTTGCAGCGCGCGAATAAGGGCGCTTTTCAACACCCGTAAAGACGTTTTTAAACTGCACCATCCCGGCATTGGTGAACATCAAAGTCGGGTCATTACGCGGCACAAGCGGGCTAGAGGCTACAATTTCATGCCCATTTCTCGCGAAATAATCGAGAAAAGTCGACCGGATTTCATTCACACCGCTCATATTACAACTTCCAATCCATTAGGAACCGTATCGGGCGATACCCCTGATACATATAAAGATCATGCGTTTTAGAATTGAAACACGGCGCTGTCGAGCCAAACGGTTAAAAACACCCCAAATGAAAAGGGCGCGTGGATAACCACGCGCCCCCTTATCTCAAGCCCTCGGACAAAAGCGCTTATTCCTGACCCTCATCGAGATCATCAGCCGTCGGCGTAACCGCGTCCAAAATACGATCCGCTAAGACACCGGAATTCTGCCTGATCTGCGATTCAATCTTTGCAGCCACTTCAGGGTTCGTCTTCAAAAAGGTCTTGGCATTCTCGCGACCCTGACCGAGCCGCTGGCTGTCATACGAGAACCAGGCACCCGACTTTTCAACAATGCCGGCCTTGACGCCAAGATCGACCAATTCACCCATCTTTGAGACGCCCTCGCCATACATAATGTCGAATTCGACCTGCTTGAACGGAGGTGCAACCTTGTTCTTGACAACTTTCACGCGGGTCGTATTGCCAACCACCTCTTCTTTTTCCTTGATCGAGCCAATCCGGCGAATATCAAGGCGAACCGAGGCATAGAACTTCAAGGCGTTACCGCCCGTGGTCGTCTCAGGTGAGCCATA
>CANGPL010000040.1 GCA_947455725.1 Hyphomicrobiales bacterium
GAAACCGGCGGCTCGAACGTCCAATTTGCGGTTAATCCCGAAAATGGCCGCATGATCGTCATTGAAATGAACCCGCGCGTCTCGCGCTCCTCGGCCTTGGCATCCAAAGCAACCGGCTTCCCAATTGCACGCGTTGCCGCCAAGCTTGCAGTTGGTTACACGCTCGACGAAATCGACAATGACATTACTGGCGGCGCAACGCCCGCCTCCTTCGAGCCCACGATAGATTATGTCGTTACCAAAATTCCGCGCTTTGCCTTCGAAAAATTCCAAGGCGCCGAAAAAACACTCACCACTTCCATGAAGTCAGTTGGCGAAGCCATGGCAATCGGCGGCACCTTCCAAGAATCGCTCCAAAAAGCATTGCGCTCGCTCGAAACAGGCCTCTCGGGCCTTGATGATATCGATATCGAAGGTCTCGGCCTTGGTGATGACCGCAACGCGATTAAAGCGGCCCTTGGTACACCAACGCCTGAGCGTATTTTGCAAGTCGCGCAAGCCTTCCGCTTCGGATTTACAATCGCGGAAGTCCATGACTCCTGCAAAATCGATCCGTGGTTCTTGGAGCAGATCAAGGACATCATCGATACCGAGCGCAAGCTGAAGGAATTCGGCGTTCCCAAAACGCAAGAGGCCCTTCGTCGCCTGAAAAGCATGGGTTTCTCGGATCAACGCATGGCCATGCTCACAGGCAGCCATGAAGCCGAAGTTTCAAAAGCACGCCGCGCGCTTAATATCCGCCCCGTCTATAAGCGCATCGACACCTGCGCCGCTGAATTTGCGTCACCTACCGCCTATATGTATTCGACCTATGCGACCCCATTTAATGGCGTCCCAGCGAATGAAGCACAACCTTCAAACCGCAAAAAGGTCGCTATTTTAGGCGGCGGCCCAAACCGGATCGGCCAAGGCATCGAGTTCGATTATTGCTGCTGCCATGCCTGCTTCGCCCTTGCCGATGCGGGCTACGAAACCATCATGATCAATTGCAATCCGGAAACGGTTTCAACCGATTATGACACGTCGGATCGCCTCTATTTCGAACCTTTGACGGTCGAAGATGTCGTCGAGATTTTAAAGCTCGAACAATCGAATGGTGAACTCCTCGGTGCCATCGTGCAATTCGGCGGGCAAACCCCGTTGAAACTCGCCCATGCGCTCGAGCAAGCGGGTATTCCAATCCTCGGCACCTCGCCGGATATGATTGATCTTGCTGAAGATCGCGACCGCTTTAAACGCCTGCTCGATAAGCTTGGTCTCAAACAACCGCAAAACGGCATCGCCTATTCGGTTGAGCAATCGCGTCTTGTTCTACAAGAACTCGGCCTGCCACTCGTCGTTCGCCCCTCTTATGTGCTCGGCGGACGTGCGATGGAAATTCTACGCGATGAGCAAGCCTTTGATCGCTATCTCTTAGGCACGCTGCCCGAACTCGTACCCAACGATATCAAGGCGCGTTATCCGAACGATAAAACGGGCCAGATCAACACGCTCTTGGGCAAAAACCCACTGCTGTTCGATCGCTATCTAACTGACGCCATCGAAGTCGATGTGGATTGCGTCTCTGATGGCAAAGATGTGTTTATCGCTGGCATCATGGAGCATATTGAGGAGGCCGGGATCCATTCGGGCGACTCCGCATGCGCCTTGCCGCCGCACTCGTTAAAGCCTGCAATGATTGCCGAGCTTGAACGGCAGACCAAGGAACTTGCATTGGCCTTGAATGTTGTAGGGCTTATGAATGTTCAATACGCGCTGAAAGACGACACAATCTTCGTGCTTGAAGTTAACCCGCGCGCCTCGCGTACGGTGCCGTTCGTCGCTAAAGTCGTCGGCAAGCCGATTGCAAAAATCGCGTCCCGTATCATGGCCGGACAAAGCCTCGCCTCCTTCGAGCTAAAGGCTGAACCGTATGACCATATTGCCGTAAAAGAAGCCGTCTTCCCCTTCGCACGTTTCCCAGGTGTCGACGTTGTACTCGGGCCAGAAATGCGCTCGACAGGCGAAGTCATTGGTCTCGATCGCTCCTTTGGCGTTGCCTTCGCGAAAAGCCAGTTGGGCTCGGGAACGGTTGTTCCTAAAAGGGGCACCGTCTTCGTGTCCGTTCGCGATGCGGACAAAGAGCGTATCGTACCCACCATGCGCATGTTAGCGGATCTCGGCTTTGAGATTATCGCTACCGTCGGCACGCTACGTTACCTCGAAGAACACGGCGTAAAAGGCAAGGCGATCAATAAAGTCCTGGAAGGTCGCCCCCATATTGTCGATGCGATCAAAAATGGCGGCGTCCAGCTTGTCTTTAATACCACCGAAGGCAAGCAGGCTTTGGCCGACTCCCGCTCGCTGCGGCGGACGGCCCTCTTGCATAAAGTGCCATATTATACCACCCTTTCGGGAGCTATCGCTGCTGCAGAGGGAATAAAGGCTTATATGGCCGGCGATCTTGAAGTTAAGGCTTTGCAGGACTATTTCGAAGGTAAGGCTGCTAAGGCCTCTTAAACTAAGTATGACCATGGGGAAGTAGGGCCATTGGTGCCCGGCTTTCCCTTTTATTGAATCAATGCGAACGGATATGGCTATGGATAAGATCCCAATGACGACCAATGGCTTTAAGGCGCTCGAAGACGAGTTGCGCCAACGTCAACAGGTCGATCGCCCAAGAATTATTCAGGCTATTGCGGAGGCCCGCGCGCATGGTGACCTTTCGGAAAATGCCGAATATCATTCTGCCAAAGAACAGCAATCGTTAAACGAGGGCCGCATTGCCGAGCTCGAAGATAAAATCGGCCGCGCCGAGGTTATTGATGTCTCGAAACTATCGGGCTCAACGATCAAATTTGGCGCAACGGTCAAATTGATTGACGACGATACGGAAGAAGAAAAAATGTACCAAATCGTCGGCGACAGCGAGGCCGATGTCCGCGACGGAAAAGTTTCCATTAGCTCCCCCATTGCACGCGCCTTGATCGGCAAAAAGACCGGTGACGCCATCGAGGTCAACACACCGGGCGGAGGAAAGAGCTATGAAATCATCGATGTTCTCTACCGATAATCGCCGCAGTTTTGTTTCAAAAATCGCCATCCTTGGCCTGTCGGCTATCGTCTTAGCGGCATGCAACACGGTCGGCAGCAACCGCGTTTCTGCTGGTCCGATTTACTCGGCCATTAATGTGGATGTTGAACCAGTAAGAGCCAAAAATATTGGTGCCTATGCCGATAAAATCGGCGCCTATGTGAAACAAGGCCTTGCGAAATCTTATGCAGGTGCGGTCGACATTAAAAATAAATCACTCCCAACCTTAACGGTTGAAATCCACTCGATTTATTTTGGTGTGTTTGCGTCCGAGTCTCCCATGGGTATGGGCTTGGGCATGAACCAACCGATCATGCCGCATTTTAGATCCGCGAGTGATACGCTCGATGGCTATGCGGTTATTCGCAAAGGCGGAAAAGAAATCAGCCGCACCAATATCTATGTCACCAATGAGAGGCGTGATCGCAACCCCATCAGTTCGATGGATGACGAAGAGCGTTTGATCGAATTGACGCAGCGCTACGCATACGAATTGCGTCGAGAACTTGGCGACTAAACCGTTGAAGCCCAATGCCCCCTTCACGCCAACGGTATGGGCGCTGCTCCTACCGGAGGCCGGCTTTCGTAGTCAGGTATTGGGCCTTGCAGAAGCAATCGGCGGTAACCTCGTCGAAAAGAATATCAATTTACGCGCACCTTGGTCGCTCCTGCCGTCAAAGCTTTGCCCCTTTCCCTTTTTGGGGCTCGATCCGTCGTTAGATAAACTCGCGCCACCCTGGCCAGATGTCGTCATAGGCTGTGGTCGCCGCACCATTCCGCTTGCGCTTGAAATCAAACGGCAATCAAAAGGCAAAACGGCAGCTATTTATATTCAAAACCCCAAAGCCGCGGCGCCCGATTTCGATCTCGTGGTCTCAATGACGCATGACGAACAATCGGGTCCGAATGTGATGAATGTCGACACCGCCATTCACCGCGTCACGTCCGCTAAATTGGACGCTGCTGGCGCAGAATGGAAAACAAGATTAGGTGCGTTGCCGCGTCCACTCATCGGCGTCATCCTTGGAGGCAAAAATCGATCCTTCCGATTCACCGAGGCCGTCGCAGAAGATGGCATTGCCAACCTAACCAAATTGGCAAAAGCAACGGGCGCCGGTTTTGTCATCACGCCATCCCGCCGGACCGATCCGCCAATCATCAAAAAATTTAAACAATTCGCAATGGACCAATCAAACAGCATGATGTGGGACGGCACCGGTGATAATCCCTATTTCGGCATGCTCGCTTTATGCGATGCGCTCATCGTAACAGAAGATTCTGTTTCGATGGTTTCTGAAGCCATCGCGTCCGGAAAGCCAGTGGCGACCATCCCACTTGAAGGGCACGCATCCCGGCATTTAAAATTTATCGAAAACCTGTTGGCTAAAGGCGCAATTACGCGTTTCAACGGTCAATTGCCGATCGCGTCGAAGGCGACCTTACCGAATTATACCGCTCTCGCTGCTCAGAAGGTCAACGACATCCTCGCAGCAAGGCAAGCAGGTTTAATCAGCCCGCGGTAACAGGCTGATCCGGAAACGCCAATTGTTCGCGCGCCCGCCATTCCGGAGTGACATAGTTCAAAATCAGAGACTGTCTCACACCGGGAATTTCACGCGGCTCAAAACCGTGCCAGGTATTATCAGCGGGAACAAAAATCATCGCACCATTGGCCTTGAACGGCGAGGTAGCGACATGCGTGTCCTTATCGCTGTAAATATCCGTGCCCAATTTCTCATGCCCCTCGGCAGAGGACAAATAAATCAGCATCGTAAATTTCTTCACACCTAGATCGGTATGAGGTTCCAGCCAGAACCCATTGGTGTCTTGTGCATATTCAAGGCGCAAATAAGTGCCCGTCAGGTCGATATCGCAAGCCTTATTGAACATCGCAATCGTCGATGGGCTTTGCAAGAACGTCGCAATCTCGCCGCACACTTCGTATTTTGCCCGGTTGTCGACATCAAAATATTGACGCGTCGCATTGTGGACTTCCCGCTTGCCAGAAATCCCGCCAAGCTGAGGCACCGGAAAAGGCAACGTCGTCAGCGCCTGGGCTGCCGCTTTCGGAAAGACATCCGAAACAAACCAATGGCGATACGGTGTTTCGGAACGAATACCCGAAGACAGGCTCTTTTGGAGGGCTTCAGAATAGGCAGCTTGGGAAATGGTCATTGAACGATTCCGTTGATAGACGCGGAAAAAATCGAAGTGTCTCCTCTCCGAATAGCCCGAAGCCTTGCTTGCCACAAGGAAAAAGCACGGAATCGCCAACCTGCGACTGATCCACCCATGCAAAAATGGTGTGTCCAGATGTCGAGATAGGTTGCATTCTGCATATCTGTCGCTACATTTTAATACAATCAATGATTGAGGAAGCACCATGACATCCCGGCACGAAAAAGTAATTATCGTAGGCTCCGGTCCAGCCGGATATACGGCCGCCATCTATGCCGCTCGCGCGATGCTTTCACCCGTTCTGATCAGCGGTTTACAGCCCGGCGGTCAGCTGACGATTACCACCGATGTGGAAAACTTCCCGGGATTTGCAGATCCCATTCAGGGGCCTTGGCTCGTCGAGCAAATGCGCGCTCAGGCAGAACATGTCGGCACACGCATGGTTTCCGACCTGATTGTATCGGCTGATTTATCCAGCCGCCCATTTCGCTTAGAAGCCGATAGTGGCGATGTTTACACCTGTGATGCCTTGATCATCGCCACCGGCGCACAAGCCAAATGGCTAGGCATTCCGTCGGAAGAAAAATTTATGGGCTTTGGCGTATCCGCTTGCGCCACTTGCGATGGTTTCTTTTTCCGCGGCAAAAACGTCATCGTGGTTGGTGGCGGCAATTCTGCCGTTGAAGAGGCGCTCTACCTCGCGGGCCTTGCGGCCAAGGTAACCGTCGTGCATCGGCGAGACTCCTTCCGAGCCGAAAAAATCCTTCAGGACCGCCTTTTCGCGCATCCCAAAATCGAGGTTGTTTGGTACCACACGGTCGAGGAGATTATTGGATCAGGAACACCCGTTTCGGTGACCGGCGCCGATATTAAAGATACGCAATCGGGCAAAATTACGCGGATTGCGGCCGACGGCGTTTTTGTCGCCATTGGCCACAGCCCAGCAAGCACAATCTTTTCATCCCAACTTAAGATGAAACAAGGCGGCTATATTTGGACTGCACCGGACTCAACCGCCACATCAATCGAAGGCGTTTATGCCGCTGGCGATGTCACGGATGATGTTTTCCGTCAGGCCGTTACAGCAGCCGGCCTTGGCTGCATGGCAGCGCTCGAAGCCGAGCGTTGGTTAGCTTCACAAGAGATGCATTTAAAGGCAGCAGAATAATGGCCAATACCCCGAATTTTGCGCCCTCTTCTGATATTGATTGGGATAAGGTCCGTATATTCTATGTCGCAGCCGATGCAGGAAGCTTCACACATGCGGGTGATGCGCTTTCCATCAGTCAGTCCGCCGTCAGTCGCCAAGTAAGCGCGTTAGAGCGTGATCTTGGCGTTCCACTATTCCACCGTCATGCGCGCGGTTTGATTCTAACCGAGCAAGGCGAACATCTTTTCCGCACCGCCAAGGAAATGATGTTGAAGCTGGAAGCGGCTCGGATCCGATTAACCGATAGCCGTGAAAAGCCGAACGGGGATCTGCGCGTTACAACCACCTTGGGATTGGGCACAAACTGGCTCACGCCCCGCGTTGGTGAGTTTCTGGATCTCTATTCCGACATTCGGTTGCAAATGTTGCTCACGGATGAAGAACTCGATCTCGCAATGCGTGAGGCCGATGTCGCCATTTGGTTGAGGCAACCCACGCAAGGCGATCTCATCCAACGCAAGCTGTTCACGGTGCATTTCCATGCTTACGCATCGCAAGATTATATTAAAAAACGCGGCGCGCCGAAGTCGATCAGCGAACTCGAGGACCATCGGATTCTAACCTTCGGTGGGCCAACGCCATCCCATCTCCTAGACGTGCATTGGCTTACGACGATGGGACGCGAAAGCCGCAATCCACGCGCTGCAGCTTTAACGGTCAACAACATTACGGCACTTACCCAAGCCGTCGTTCGCGGCTCTGGTATCGCCGTGTTACCGGATTATCTCGTCGATAAAGACGCAGGTCTCGTTCAAGTGCTGAATGACATGGATACGCCCTCACTCGAGAGCTATCTCGTCTATGCAGAAGAGCTCAAAAACGTGGCTCGCGTACAAGTCTTCCGCGATTTTCTCGTCAGCAAGGCCCAACGCTGGGCGCATTAATTCGTCGTCGCACATAAAAAAAGCCCCCGGCATACGACCTTATTGTTGGTCATATGCCGGGGGCTTTTTTGGTTAATTACCGCAAGCTAGCTGTAAACCGTTGGATCTTACCACAAGCGTCTTCGAGCAACTCGTTTGACGTCGCATAAGAAATGCGGAAATTCGGGCCAAGGCCAAAAGCCGTACCATGCACAGCGGCAACGCCTTCTGCCTCGAGCAATTCGGTCACAAAATCCTCGTCCGTCTTGATCACTTTGCCCGATGGCGTCGTCTTGCCGATCGCACGTGCGCAGCTTGGATAGACGTAGAACGCACCTTCCGGCATCGGGCAATCAAGCAGACTGGCTTGATTGAGCATCGACACAACAAGATCACGGCGTCCTTCAAACGCTTTACGGCTGACTTGGATAAAATCCTGCGGGCCATTCAACGCTTCAACGGCAGCCCATTGCGAAATCGAGCATGCACCCGATGTCTGTTGGCCCTGCACCATATCCATCGCCTTCATAAGCTTATCGGGACCAGCCGCATAGCCAATGCGCCAACCGGTCATTGCATAGGCCTTGGACACGCCATTCATCGTCAGCGTCCGGTCTATCAGATTAGGTTCAATCTGCGCAGGCGTTGTAAAAACGAAATCGCCAAAGGTGAGATGCTCATACATATCATCCGTCAGCACCCACACATGCGGATGGCGCACCAGAACATCGGTAATCGCCTTTAGCTCGTCCCGCGTATAGGCGGCGCCCGATGGGTTCGATGGCGAGTTCAAAATAACCCATTTGGTGCGCGGCGTGATCGCGCGATCCAAATCTTCGGCTTGGAGTTTGAAGCCCTTTTCCAAAGTGGTCGCTACGAAAACGGGCTCGCCACCGCAGAGCAACACCATGTCGGGATAGGACACCCAATAAGGCGCAGGGATAATAACCTCATCACCCTTATTAAGCGTCGAAACAAAGGCGTTATAGAGCACCTGCTTGCCACCGGTGCAGACGATTGTCTGACTGGCTTTGTAATCAAGACCGTTTTCGCGCTTGAACTTCTTCACGATCGCTTCGCGCAAGGGCGTTATACCCGAAACCGGCGTATACTTGGTTTCACCCCGATTAATCGCGTCGATCGCGGCCTTCTTAATATTGTCTGGTGTATCGAAGTCCGGCTCGCCGACGGAAAGGGAAATAATATCCCGACCCTGAGCTTTCAGCTCGCGGGCTTTCTGCGTCACGGCAATCGTCGCGGAAGGCTGCACGCGGGACAAGGCGTCGGCTAGAAAACCCATGATGAAACTCCGGAAAAGATAAAGGAAAGAGAATTAAAGCGGGCGGACCCTAATCCCGCCTAGCAAGGAGAGCAAGGCCAGATCGGCGGATTTCACTCGAATTTGCTTGGTAAATTCAACCGCGCCGAGAGACGCCAGTGCCTAAAATTAAATCCATTAGCCGAACGAAAGATTAACAATTGTTAATAACCATAACGAATTTGTAATCTTACGTTCATTACCCGTGCAGCTACGCTGAATTATGGTCCGAATTAAGCCAAGTAAATCGCTTGGTCCGGTTTATTGTTCTCAGGAGAGATCACCATGATTCGTCGTATCGCTACTGGCCTTATCATCGCCGGCATTGCATTTGCTCCAGCGATTGCTTCCGCTAAGACCTACAAGACAGAAAAGTCCTGCATGAAGCACCACATGGTCTGGAAAGACGGTAAATGCACGAAGGCATAAACGCCTAGACGCAGCTGACTTTAAAAGACGAAAAGGTCCAGATTTTTCTGGGCCTTTTTATTTTGATCGTTTTTCGAGCGATTTTGAGAAACATCCTAACCTACCCCTTGCTCTGACCACTGACTCAGCCCATTTTGGGCGCATGGCCAAATCTCCTAAAACGACCTCAAAATCATCAGGCAAAGCGTCTAAGCCTGAACTTATTCCGCTTGATGAGCATTTAGCGGCGCTGTTGAACCCTGCGTTGACGCAAACGCGTCAGGCCGAGGCAAGCGCCCGCGCACAAAGGGAAAGCGGCCGTTCCGAAGGTTTCGGCGAAGCACCTCAAGCGGCCTATAGCATCGAGGGGAGCCAGCAAACCAACATCACGATGGCGGATATTGCGCTTAAAAAAGCGCTCCGCATCGCTGAAGCGACACCCGAAGGGCCACGCCGCGGTGACCGTATTCGTGACAAAGATATTTCACGCGATGCGATGCTGCAGGAAGCCCCACGCCGGGTCCGTCAAGGCAATGTTAAAAAAGACAAAGACGAGCTCGACGACGAAACCGTTACCGGTTCAGGCGCAACCTTAACGGCGTTAAAAGAGCTGCTTGAACAAGGCGATCCGCGTTTCCGCGACAAGGTGGAGTGGGTCCCGCATCGTCCACTTCGCCCTGAAAAATCCGAAGGCGGTCGTCGCTTCGAAATTGTGTCCGAATATCAGCCGGCGGGTGATCAACCCACTGCCATCAAAGAACTCGTTGAAGGCATCGCGCAGAACGAACGCGATCAGGTGCTGCTCGGCGTCACAGGTTCAGGTAAGACCTTCACCATGGCGCAGGTCATTGCTGAGACGCAGCGCCCCGCCCTCATTCTTGCGCCCAACAAAACGCTCGCCGCTCAGCTTTATGGCGAATTCAAAAGCTTCTTTCCGAATAATGCGGTGGAGTATTTTGTCTCTTATTACGACTATTACCAGCCGGAAGCCTATGTGCCGCGCACGGATACCTTCATCGAAAAAGAATCGACGATCAACGAACAAATCGACCGCATGCGCCACGCCGCAACGCGCGCGTTGTTGGAACGCGATGATGTGATCATCGTTGCATCGGTCTCGTGCATTTATGGTATCGGTTCGGTCGAAACCTACACCGCGATGACCTTTGCGGTAAAAGTCGACGAAGTCGTTGAGCAACGCCAACTTATCGCCGATCTTGTGGCTCTTCAATATAAGCGCTCCGGCGGTGATTTTATCCGCGGCTCCTTCCGTGTGCGCGGCGACATCATTGAAGTCTTTCCTGCCCACTATGAAGACCGCGCCTGGCGTATTTCCATGTTTGGCGATGAGGTGGAATCCATCGTCGAATTTGATCCGCTCACCGGCAACAAAACGGCCGACCTCGAAGCGGTTAAAGTCTACGCCAATTCGCACTATGTCACGCCGCGCCCGACTCTGTTGCAGTCCGTGAAAGGCATAAAAGACGAGTTGAAACATCGGCTTGACGATCTCAACCGCTCCGGCCGTCTGCTCGAAGCGCAACGGCTTGAGCAACGCACATTGTTCGATTTGGAAATGTTAGAGGCCACCGGCGTATGCCAAGGCATCGAGAATTACTCGCGCTATCTCACCGGTCGCAAGCCGGGCGAGCCGCCTCCGACTTTGTTTGAATATCTTCCCGACAATGCGCTGGTCTTCACCGACGAGAGCCACGTTACCGTGCCGCAAATTGGCGGCATGTATCGCGGCGACTTTAAGCGCAAAGCAACGCTCGCTGAATACGGCTTCCGCCTGCCTTCCTGCCTTGATAACCGTCCTCTGCGCTTTGAAGAGTGGAACGCCATGCGCCCGCAAACGGTTCATGTGTCAGCCACGCCCGGCGAATGGGAAATGGAACAAACTGGCGGCGTCTTTGTCGAGCAAGTCATTCGCCCCACCGGCCTGATTGATCCAGAAGTCATCATTCGGCCGGCGCGCGCGCAGGTCGATGATCTTTTGGGCGAAGTACGCGAAGTCTCCGCGCAAGGCTTCCGCACCCTCGTCACCGTTCTCACCAAACGCATGGCTGAAGACCTCACTGAATATCTGCATGAAAATGGCGTCCGCGTGCGCTATATGCATTCCGATATCGACACGATCGAGCGCATGGAAATCATTCGCGATCTACGGCTCGGCACGTTCGACGTGCTCGTCGGCATCAATCTTTTACGCGAAGGTCTCGACATCCCAGAATGCGCCTTGGTTGCCATTCTTGATGCCGACAAAGAAGGCTTCTTAAGATCCGAAACATCGCTGATCCAAACCATCGGCCGCGCCGCACGTAACGTCGAAGGCAAGGTCGTGCTTTATGCCGATAAAATTACAGGCTCGATGGAGCGAGCGATTGCTGAAACCAATCGCCGGCGCGAAAAACAAAAGGCCTATAATCTCGAACACGGCATCACGCCTGAATCGATCAAACGCGGCATCGCCGATATTCTCGACAGCGTCTATGAACGCGACCATGTGCAGGTCGATGCCGGATTAGCCAATGCACCGGGCGCTGGCCACAATATGAAAGCAACCCTCGCCGACCTCGAAAAACGCATGCGCGAGGCCGCCGCCAATCTCGAATTCGAAACCGCAGCCCGCCTGCGGGACGAAATCAAACGGCTCGAAGCCACCGAACTCGCCATTGCCGATGATCCATTGGCCCGCCAATCGGATATCGAACGCGAAGCAGGTCGCTTCAAAGGCGAGCGCACCTATGGCTCAGCGGGGAACCTGCCACCAACCCGGGCGTATAAACCAACGGACGCCGATATGGGACCGCATAATTGGGGCGGTGGGGAAGCTAAGCCGAGGAAGAGGCGCTAAACCGGTATCCTAACCGTAGCCCTCAGCCCACCCATCGGACTATCGACGAGCACCACATCGCCGCCATGCGCGCGTACAATATCGCGTGCGATGGAGAGACCCAATCCCGAGCCGCCTTCATCCACATTGCGCGCTTCATCAAGCCGCACGAAGGGCTTGAACACTTCCTCGCGGCGGCTGGCTGGAATACCTGGTCCGTCATCATCAATATGGAATAACAACCAACGTCCGTCGAGCACCGCCGACAACGCAATCTTGTCGCCATGGCGCACGGCATTGTTCACGAGATTGACCAGACAACGCTTGATAGCGTCACGTCGAATGGTCACCACCGGATCGCCGAAAACATCAATCGTCGTCGGGTGCCCTTGCCGCTCGCCATCGGCTTTCAGCTCATCAAGCAAAGCACGAACCGATACCGGCTCTGCAGGCTCGGCAACATCGCCACGCGCAAAGGCTAGATACCCTTCTAACATGCGCGACATTTCTTCGACGTCTTTTTTAAGCGCCTCAAGTTCGGGATTATCTTCCGCCATTTCCAAGGACAGCCGAAAGCGCGTCAAAATCGTCCGTAAATCATGGCTGACACCATTGAGCATGGTCGTGCGTTGTTCGAGTGCGCGTTCAATGCGGCGTTTCATCTCTAAAAACGCCATACCGGCTTGACGTACTTCCTTGGCACCGCGCGGGCGATAATCAATCTCGCGGCCTTTACCAAAACTCTCGGCAGCTTCAGCCAATTGCAGCACCGGTTTAATCTGATTGCGCAAAAATAAAATCGCGACCAGCAGAAGAACCAGAGATGTGCCCACCATCCAGAGAATAAAAATATGCGTGTTTGACGCATAGGCTTGCGAGCGTTGCGTTAAGACACGCAAAATGCCCCAATCCAGTTGAACCCGTATTTCGATCAGGTCCGATGAGCCAACCGTATCGATCCAATAAGGCCTTTTAATGATATGATCGATTTCATCCGACAAGGCACTATCAAGGATCGAAAAAAACGGCCGCACACTCGACGTTGGTAGTGGACCAGCGGGTAGGATTTCAATATCCAAGCCCATGCGGTCGCCAGCAATCTTGATAACATCATTTGCAAGCTGGTGTTGTTTGGATAGCTCCATGACATCAATGACGGAGCCAATATCACGAACGACAGAGGCCGAGAGACGCCGCGTTACCAATTGCCAATGGCGTTCCATAAAGACGTAAGCAACAACCGATTGCAAAAGCACCATCGGAGCAATGATAATAATCAGAGCGCGCGTGAACAAAGCCTTTGGCATGCGGCCTGCTAACCAACCTGCCACCCGACGATAGGGCCTCAACAATCGATCAATGGGCGTTTTCCCTTTTGCCATCGGCTAATCCACCAAGAGCCGGTAGCCAAAGCCACGCACCGTTTGCAAATGCAGCGGGTTCGATGGATCGACTTCGATCTTACGGCGCAACCGATTGATCTGAACGTCGACTGTGCGTTCACCCAATTCATCATCGCCGGCGATTTCTTCACGCGGCACTGCTTCACCAGCTTTACGAGCGAGGATTTGCAGCAATTCTCGTTCCCTATCGGTGAGCCTAATCACCTCATCGCCTTGCTTTAATTCAGCCCGTTCAATCTTAAAAACATAGCCGCCAAATCGCACCGTATCGGAAGGCTCAATCGCCTTCGCAGTCGCCACCGCCGTGCGACGCAGCATATTGTTTAATCGCAACAAAAGCTCGCGGGGTTCAAACGGCTTTGGCAGATAATCATCAGCGCCGAGCTCTAACCCTTTAATACGATCATCGGCATTAATGCGCGCGGTCAACATCATAATCGGAATGTCCGAATCCTGACGCAAAACTCGAGCAAATTCGAAGCCATTTTCACCCGGCATCATAACATCAAGCACAACACCATCGACGATAAACAGGCCAAGCCGCTCACGCGCTTCGATCGTATCCTTCGCAACCGTTACCCGAAATCCGTTCTCAATTAAAAATCGCGACAGCAAATCACGTAGGCGTCGGTCATCATCCACCACAAGAATATGCGGCGATGTGGCCGTCGTCGCCACACGTGGTCGCGCTGCATTCATTTTGAATGACCTTTAGCCGCAACAACACGTTGCACGTCGCCCCGCTCCGATGGATCAATCATGGCTTCCAAAAACCGCCGCGCGATGGTTGCGTTTGCAGCGCCTATCTCTGAAATGGCGCGACCAATCCGTTTCATTTGTAAGGCGGCGAGATGATCAGCGAGATGTTTGCCTTGCGCCGTAACATGCAAATGCCGTTGGCGTCGATCATCAACGCCTAAGCGGCTTTCAATGAAACCTTTAGCAATCAATTCTTTGAGCACTCGGTTCAGGCTCTGCTTGGTGATCTTCAAAATATCCAACAATTCGGCAATCGTAAGGCCGGGATTGCGATCAACAAAATGAATAACCCGATGATGCGCGCGGCCGAAGCCATAATCTTCCAAGAGACGATCCGGATCACCCACAAAGTCGCGATAGGCAAAAAACAAAAGTTCGATCAGCTCGAATAAAGCCGCCGTATCGCCACGGTCGGGAATTAAGGCTGCCGCCAATATCTGGTCCTGTCTCATCCTTAATGCCCTACCTAACCTTAAGTCCTTCAGCCTATTTATGTCAGTGATGTTGACATATTTCAACCCGATTGTTACCTGTAAGATCAAAGGCGACCATGATCGCCGCAAATCTATGGAGCGCCCAATGTCCGTGATCCCTTTTGACCTCCGTGACGGCTATATCTGGCTCGATGGCAAGCTTGTCGACTGGAAAGATGCCAAACTCCACGTCCTCAGCCATGGCCTGCATTATGGCTCGTCGGTTTTCGAGGGGGAGCGCGCCTACGGCGGCCAGATTTTCAAATCGACCGAACATTCCGAGCGCTTTCTGCACTCCGCTGAAATTCTGGGCTTCGATATTCCGTATTCGGTGGCCGAACTAAACGCGGCCAAAGATCTCGTCGTTGCCAAAAATGGCTTCAAGAATTGCTATGTCCGCCCGGTTGCATGGCGCGGCAGTGAAATGATGGCCATCTCGGCTCAGAACGCAACGATCCATGTGGCCATCGCGACATGGGATTGGCCATCCATGTTCGATACCGCTCAGAAGATGAAAGGTATCCGGATCGATATTGCCGATTACCGCCGCCCCGATCCTGTCACCGCGCCCGTTCACGCCAAGGCCGCAGGCCTTTATATGATCTGCACGATCTCGAAACACCGCGCCGAGAAAAAAGGCTATGCGGACGCGATGATGCTCGATTGGCAAGGCCGCGTGGCCGAGTGCACAGGCGCCAATATCTTTTTCGTAAAGGATGGCGCGCTGCATACCCCGATCGCCGATTGCTTCTTGAACGGTATTACCCGTCAAACAATCATTGCGCTTGCCAAGGAAAAGGGCATCGCCGTGCATGAGCGTCGCATCATGCCGGAAGAACTCGCTGGCTTCCAAGAATGCTTCATATGCGGCACGGGTGCCGAAGTAACACCAGTGTCCGAAGTGGGCCCTTACGCGTTTACACCAGCCTCCGTGTCGCGGACAATGATCGAGGCCTACACCGCCGCTGTTACACCGAAAGCAATGGCGGCTGAATAAGCAAACGCCGATTAATAGAGCCGACCGCCTATCGGAACAGGGCGGTCGGGTCTAATCAGCATGACCTTGCCATTTTCATCCGGCACACCAAGCGTCAAAACTTCCGACATAAAGGGACCGATCTGGCGAGGTGGAAAATTCACCACCGCCATCACTTGCGTTCCAACAAGGGCCTCTGGCGTATGATTTTCGGTAATCTGCGCGGAGGAACGCTTCACGCCAATATCGCCACCAAAATCGATCCGTAATTTGATGGCCGGCTTACGCGCTTCGGGGAATGGTTCGGCTGCAATAATAGTCCCAACACGGATATCGACTTTTAGAAAATCATCGAAGCTGATTTGCGCCGTAAAGCCGCTTGTGTCGTTCATCCTGCTTCACTCTCAAATGGAAGGATCTAAATCCGGATTGCCTCGAGGCGATGAGGTGCGATCCGCCATGCGAAAACCGCGTTCAACAGCCCGATGCAAAGCGCCAGATAATGGCGCGGTTAAGCGGCACAAATCATCCAACCGGCTAATCACCATTCCACCGCGTTTCAATTCCGTATCCATCGCCGCCATGGTCCGCGAGAGACCTGGATCTTCATCGTGATACCAAACGTCCAAGAGCTTGGCGAACATCAAGACGCTACCTTGCAGCTTGATGAGGCCCATCGGACCTTCGGTATCGATACCGGCAGAAGCCAACATAAAGCGCATCGAATTCATCGCGACTTGGTTAAGCGCCGCAATCGAAAGCGGATCGTGCGACAATGCCGGCGTCATCCGCTTGAGCGCTTGCTTGTAAGGAGCCAGCGCATCAAAGCGCCGCATCAACACGTCAAAAATACGGTCCTTATCGGACTCGGAGGCTAAATCATCATGATCACCGGCCAGAACCGCGTGATCAATTCGACGCGCGAAGGCACCTAGAATGGCCCCCTTCGACGGAAAGAGCTCTCTGAATTCACCCAAAGAAAGATCGGCACGTTCGGCAATATCGCCAATTTCGATCTGGTCCCAATCCCGCTCAGCCGCCAACGCCATCAAGGCATCAATAACGCGGTCACGCGCTGAGCCGCCCGAAATTTCCGCTGCTTTGGCCATGAGGCATCCTCCAATTGAACTCTCTCTATAGCAAATGGAGACCCAAAACGCGATTGTCTATAGCAATTAGCCTGACAATTCAGCCGCGCGACGCCTGGCCGCACGCACTGTACCGGCAACAAGCGGCTCTAAGCCATTTTCAGCCATCAAAATTTGAAGACCCGCAGCAGTCGTCCCGCCCGGCGAGGTCACATTTTGCCGAAGGGTTGCAGCCGAAAGTGGCGATTTAAAGAGCAACTCTCCTGCGCCCTCAACCGTTGCCCTGGCAAGACGAAGCGCTAAATCGGGCGGCAGCCCTTCGGCTTCGCCTGCCTTCGCCAAGCATTCGACGAGATAAAAGACGTAAGCCGGCCCAGAACCAGAAACACCCGTCACCGCATCAATCAGCGCCTCGCGGTCAACCCATTCGACCCGTCCGACACCTTTAAGCAGCGTATCGGCTATCGCTTTTTGTCGCGCCGAGACATCAGCATTCGCCACCGCACCCGATATACCACGCCCGACAGAGGCCGGAAGATTAGGCATCGCGCGAACAAAGGCGCGCGCCTTAGGGAGGCGATCCATCAAATTGGCAATAGTCTTTCCGGCCAAAATGGAAAGGACCAACGTTTCTTCCCCCGCGAGCGGTGCGAGCGTAGGCGCAGCCGCATCGAGCATTTGCGGCTTAATGCCAAGGACAAGCACCTCCGGCGGTGTTATCGAACCTGATGCCGGATTAACGGTGATGCCATGAGTGGCGCAATAAGCGGTCATCTCGGCAGACGGGAGCGGGTCGATGATCGTAACCGCGCTGCCTGCCAAGCCGGATGCGATCCAGCCTTCAAGCATTGCGCCGCCCATTTTTCCAGCGCCAACCAGAACAAGCGATTTTGGAAATTCCGTGGTCATCCTAACCTCAACCTCAACGAAAGGCGCGGCCGATTAGGCCTCGCCAACAGTTTCAAACATCGTGGCGGCGAGCGCCTCGGCGGCAGATTTTCCCGACCACATGACAAATTGGAAGGCTTGGAAATGCCGGTCACAACTATCAACCGCTAAGCTCAATAGAGCTTCGCATTGCGCGCCGCTTGGCTCGACCCCACCGGATAACATGAGTGAATGGCGGAACATCACGACATCGGTTTCCGACCACATATCGAAATGACCAATCCACAGCTGCTCATTGATCCGCGACATGAGATCCGTGATCTCGACGCGCTTGCGTTCGGGGATTTTAAGGTCAAACGCACAGGCCACATGCAAGGCCTCGATATCCTCGAGCCATGTGAAAGCGACGTCGTAAGAAGTCCAACGTCCGGCAATCGTAATCGCAATCTCGTCATCGCCAGCTCGGTCAAAACTCCAATCACGGAGGCTTGCCAATCGTTCGACGATATCGAGCGGATGCTCGCTGCGGTCGTTATTAAAAGAATCACTGAGCGACATTTCAAATCCAGCGCCGCGACCCGTCACTCCGATGGGAGTGCTTAAAGTCATGAGGCAATGCGGACGCTCACGGATTCGCGTGAATCGCACAATCGTCGGATTTTACTGTCCACAGACGATTACATCGTCGTCTGTACCATCTTGCACAAACGAATCGAACGAATCAGGAGAGTTTTTGCTCAAGCTCGGCGATGCGCGCCGCCAAACGCTCATTCTCTTCGCGCGCAAGAATGGCCATCGTGCGCACGGCTTCAAACTCTTCGCGCGAGACGACATCGAGGTCCCGAATCAGCCGCTCAAGCTGAGCCTTCATCACGCCTTCGGCCTCTCGTTTAACCCCCGTTGCGACGCCTGCGGCATCTGTCATCAGACGAGCAAAATTATCGAATATAGGATGGCCGGATTGAGTCATATTCTTAAGCTTCCAAAGGATTGCGTGGTTTTGCTGGTTTTCTTTACCACGCTTAGCGTCACTTGGCATCCTGTTCTTGACGCAATGGATGTCACAGGGCAAGCGTGAGACATTGAGGTTGTAAATGCCATTGTTTGTTTTGCCCTTTCCCCATATCGACCCGGTATTGATCGAGTTCGGACCCTTTGTCGTCCGTTGGTATGCCTTGGCCTATATTGCTGGCCTGATCTTGGGCTGGCGTCTCGCCTTCAAGCTGGCATCGGCCGTTTCGCTGTGGGGAACGCGAGCACCGCCCAGCGTCCAAGCGGTTGATGATCTGCTCGTCTATATGGCGCTCGGGATCGTGCTAGGTGGGCGCATAGGACACGTGGTTTTTTATGAACCAAGCTATTACATAGACAATCCAGGCGAAATCTTAGCCGTCTGGCATGGCGGCATGGCTTTTCACGGCGGCTTAATCGGCGCTTGTATTGCCTTGGTTGTTTTGGCCAAAGTGCATCGCCTGCCGATCCTTGCCCTAACCGATATTGCCGCCGTCGTTTCTCCCATTGGTTTATTCTTTGGTCGCCTAGCCAATTTCATCAATGGCGAATTATGGGGTCGTCCAACCGACGTGCCATGGGCGATGGTCTTTCCCCGCGCGGACGAGCAGCCGCGTCATCCGAGCCAACTTTATGAAGCGGGCCTCGAAGGTCTGTTGATTTTTCTAACCGTCGGACTGGTCGCGCGATGTGGCGGGCTTAAACGGCCTGGCCTTCTATCCGGACTATTCGGCCTGCTTTACGCGATCACGCGTACTTTTGCGGAATTCTTCCGTGACCCCGACCCGAAGAGCGAGCTTCTTGCCGGCGGCTTTACCATGGGAATGGTCTTATCGGCGCCCTTAGCGATTTTAGGCCTGTGGCTCATGTGGCGCAGCACCCGTTCACACGCATCGCCATGACACCGCTCGGCGAACAGATAAAAAATCTCATCAGGCTCGAAGGACCCATAAGCCTCGAGCGTTATATGAGCCTAGCGTTAGGCGATCCGCGCTATGGCTATTACATGACGCGCGATCCTTTTGGCGCAAAAGGCGACTTCACGACGTCACCTGAAATATCACAAATCTTTGGCGAACTCATCGGCCTATGGTGTGCCGATCTTTGGCTTCGCATGGGACGACCTGCTGAACTGTCTCTCGTTGAGCTCGGGCCCGGTCGCGGTACCTTGATGCAAGATGCCTTGCGCGCGATGAAAAGCATCAAAGGACTGATACCTGCCCTGCGGGTTAGTTTGGTTGAAACAAGCCCCGTATTACGAGAAGCCCAGCGCGCTGCATTAGAGCCATCAGGTGCTCCTATCGAATGGCACAACACGGTATCTTCGCTGCCGCAACTGCCGACGCTTCTCATTGCAAATGAATTCTTCGATGCCCTACCCGTGCGGCATTATCAAATGCACCAAAGCCAATGGCATGAGCGATTAATCGGCCTTAACGAGCACGACGAACTTATTTTTGGTCTCGCGCGAGAGGCAGAAAAATCAATCCCGCTTAAAGCCGCTGATGGCAGTCTTTTAGAACGCTGCCTCATTGGCGAACAGATCATGCGCGAGCTTGCCGTCCACATAAATCAATGGGGCGGTGCAGGCTTAATCCTTGATTATGGCCACATACACGCAGGCTTCGGCGAAACACTTCAAGCGATGCGCGGGCATCATTATGTGGACCCATTGGCGGAACCGGGCGATGTAGACCTCACAACCCATGTTGATTTTGAACGGCTAGCAACGATCGCGCGCGCTCAAGAAAATGTCGTGAGTGGACCCATTATCCAAGCGGATTTTTTGGAAGCCTTAGGCATTCGAGAACGCGGTCAAAGCCTTATAAAATCCGCAAACCCCGCTCAAGCCGAGACGATTATATCAGCCATCCATCGCCTGACCGATCGATCCCCCAAACAAATGGGAAGCCTGTTTAAAGTACTCAGCTTCCGTCATTCTGAAATGCCTATCCCTGCTGGATTTAACAACTAACATGACCCAATCGCAGCTAACGCCGATCCAAGATAACTCGTTACAGATTAACGGCATCCAACATGCCTTTTTTACACGCGAAGGCGGTGTGTCGACAGGTATCTTTGGTTCGCTCAATGGCGGTCTAGGCTCATCCGATAGTCCCGATCACGTTCACGAAAACCGCAGGCGCATGGCGAGCTTTATGGGTACGGAACCGGCATCCTTTTTAAGCCTTTATCAAATCCATTCCCCCAATGTGGTAACGGTCACCGAAGCATGGGACCTTCAACATCGGCCAAAGGCCGATGCAATGGTAACACGCGTTGAAGGTCTCACATTAGCGATAGCCACGGCTGATTGCGGCCCTATCCTCTTTGCTGACCCCGATGCGCGCGTGATTGGCGCCGCCCATGCTGGATGGAAAGGCGCACTATTCGGCGTTCTCGAGGCAACACTGACCGCTATGGAAAATATCGGCGCACGACGCGATCATATCATCGCGGTTTTAGGCCCAACCATCAGCCAAACCCCCTATGAAGTTGGCCCCGAATTCAAAGCGCAATTTCTAACGGTCGACTCCACCTACGTATCGTTTTTTATCGATGGAAAAAGCGAGGGTAAAAGCTATTTTGATCTGCCATCCTTTATCGGGCACCGTTTCAGCAAAGCGAATATCAAACGGTTCACTTCAATAAACGAATGCACCTATGGCGATGAAAAGCGCTTTTTCAGCTATCGCCGCACGACCCATCGCGGCGAGCCAGATTATGGCCGCCTGATCTCCGCCATTACCCTTACGACAGAATAATATCGGGCGTTTTCCAACCAATATGCTGCCCTGAATCGACCGCTATCATTTCACCCGTCACAGAGCGCGCACGGGCAAGGTAAAGCACGGCTTCTGCAATATCATGCGGATCGACAGAGCGCCCGAGAGGTACGCCAGATGCTTCTTGTCGCAAGCCCTCCTCCCCATCATGAGAATTAGGGAGTGTCGGCCCAGGACCAATTGCATTGACCCTGACGTGCGGAGCAAGAGCTTGCGCCATCGTTATCGTCGCAACATGCAAGGCGGCTTTCGATAAAGTGTAGGTAAAATGCTGCGGTGTCAGCTTCAAAACCCGATGATCAACGATATTAACGATGGAAGCATTCTGCCCCTCAACTGCGCGCGCGGCAAATTCGCGTACCAATGCAATTGGTGCCAGCATATTAACCGCCATATGCGCGTTGAAACTTGCTTCGGTAAAATCCATCAACGTATCAGAATGAAAAATAGCGGCATTGTTCACAAGCAATGAGAGCGGGCCGAAAACCTCCGAAGCGCGAGCTATTAAATCATCGCGCTCGGCAGAATTCGAAAGGTCGGCCGCCATCGCCTTTGCCCTGCCGCCTTGCGCCTCAATATCATCAGCGACGGCCTGCGCCTCATCTAACGACGCATTGGCATGAACAATGACCGCATAGCCTGCTTCCGCCAATCGCTTGGCAATTACAGCGCCAACGCGGCGCGCGCTTCCCGTAACAAGAGCCACGGGCTGAAACGAGGATGGCGCAGAAGGAGAAGACATTAGGCCCTTTCAACAGAGGCTGATCACATTCACAAAAAGACTATCCTTCTATAACACGCACAGACCAGCCATTCGGTTTACCTTTTGGTTACCCTATTTGCAGACATGGCTTCGGAACCGAGACCCGGATCGCTAAAATATAATCAACCCGGAATCGGCAACTTTAGGAAGCAACCATGTCACGGCAAAATTTAGTCCATTTGGCTGTTTTGCCAGCGATCGTGGCGCTAAACCTGTGCTCAGCCAATGCCGACGACCTGTTTGGCGGATCAGCCCCCACGCAATCCACGTGGCAAGGCGGCTACATCGGCGCGCATGGTGGCGCAGGCCTCGGTACATCGGGTAGCCTGACCACCGGCGGAACCGTGGTCGGGATGCATGGCGGCATCAACTTTCAATCCAATCAGCTTGTTGGTGGCGGTGAGGTCGATGTCACCGCGTCGCAAATCAAAAATAATGCGACCAATGAGAACTTCACGCAAAAATGGATGACATCGGGCCGGGTGAGAGGCGGGTTTACCTTCGGCAATCTCCTCACCTATGGCACGGCAGGCCTTGCGGCGAGTGCGATGAATTACAGCAATAGCTATTCAACCGATGCCACAAAAATCGGCTGGGTATATGGCGGCGGCGTTGAAGCCATGGTGATGCCGCATGTCGTCTTACGCGGTGAAATTTTGCACTATGATATGGGAAGTGCCTCCTATTTAAACGCTAGCGCTCAATCCGTATCACTCGATACGCAATCGAACGTATTCAGGTTCGGAATTGGCTATAAATTCTAGTATTTAATGAGTTTACAGCTCCAATCTAAAGCGTAAACAAAATATTAATCTGGAACTAATTCATTTCTACATCGTTTCTTATTTTGATCACGATCAAAGCATAATATTGCCTTGATTGGATACTATACATCTTACCATGGTGGAGCGATGCTCAACGCTCGCTCTACGTCATGCCATGTCTGACCATTGCGTTGACCAGCATGGAAATAACATCAGGAGCGTATCACTATGAAAATTCTTGCTCGTATGGGGCTTGCTGCATCGGCACTGCTCATCACCACTGCAACTTTTGCAGCCGACCTCCCCGCCAAAAAGCAGGCGCCTGCTGCCGTTCCTATGGCCGCACCACGCGTCTTTAGTTGGAATGGCGTTTATGGCGGCTTTAACGGCGGTTACGGCTCAGGCAACTTCACATCAGACGGCCGCGGTGCCTTCGGTAGCCCAACTGGCGGCCTGATCGGCTTTACGGGCGGCTACAACTATCAAATGCCAAATAACTGGGTCGTCGGCGTTGAAGGCGACATTGATATGGGCAATATCAAATCCAGCAATGGCTCAAATTCAAGTGAACTTCGCTATATGAACACGCTACGCGGTCGCTTGGGTTACGCCAATGACCGTATGTTGCCTTATGTCACAGCAGGTTATGCGGGCGGCACCACGCATGACGATAATTTGGGCTCAACAGCCGACACCTATCACAATGGCTGGACCGCCGGTGCCGGTATCGAAATGGCCATCACCGATTCTTGGTCGATTAAAGGCGAAGGCCTTTATGTTCGCCTTGAGGACAAGACCTATCCAAACGGCGGAGAAACGGGTGCGGAACTCGGTATCGCGCGTATCGGTCTGAATTATCGGTTTTAATTAAATCGTCTTTGATAAAAAGAGCCCGCGGTCGATACTGCGGGCTCTTTAATATGCGGCAAATATTTTAATGCGGAACCGTTGCAGCATAAGCCGGATAGCGCGCCGCAAAATCATCGAGCCAAGCCGTTAATCTTGGCCGTCCCTGCCGCCACGTGTCGCCAAAGCGCAAGTCAAGATAACCTAAGGCGCACGCAACTGTAATCGCCCCGATCGTGGGCATCGGCGAGAGATGCGGCACATGCGCCTCAAGCGCATCAAGCCCGCGGGTCACTTTACCGCTCTGATGTTCTACCCATTTAGGCTCGCGTCTATCTTCATCCCGAAACCGGGTTTCGTAGACTTGCAACAAAGCGGCATCCATGATGCCATCGGCCAAAGCTTGAAGCGTCAACGTATCGAAACGCTCTTTAGCCGCCGACGGAATAATCTTACCGCCGCCGGCCAGATGGTCGAGATATTCAACGATCACGCGGGAATCATAAAGCGTCGTGCCATCTTTCAAAGTAAGTGCGGGAATTTTACCCAGCGGATTTTGCTTGCGGATCATATCCTCGGGATCAAGCGTATTGGCAACCACCACTTCGATCTGATCCATCAGTCCCAAAACATGGGCGGCAATTTTTACTTTTCGACCAAAAGGCGAAGCGGGAGACGAACGCAATATCATTGAGACTTCCTTATAAGCTGATCACAAAAGCCATGCTGAAGCTTCAATCGATATCAGATGTGCAATGCTTTCACTAGTCAATCAGGACGTCGATACCGCCGCCTCGCCCGCGAGCCAATCGACATTCCAGCCATGCCCTTCGCCTTGCTTTAAAACACCGTCAAGCCAAGGCAAAAGCACCCTCAACTCGTCGGCGAGTTTCCACGGCGGGTTGATGATCATCAGGCCAGATCCGGCCAAACCACCCTGCTCGGTCACAGCCTTTACCCGTAATTCCGCGCGTAAAATTTTTGGAATTCCAGCCTCAGCCAAACTGACCATAAACCGCTTCGTTTCGTCGCGATTTTTTACCGGATACCACAGCAAATACATGCCCGTCGGCCATTTGCGGTAGGCGTCCACAAAAGCATAATATAAGCGCTCAAATTCATCGCGCTCTTCATAAGGCGGATCAATGATCACGAGCCCCCGCCTTTCCTTAGGCGGCACATAGGCTTTCGCCGCGAGATATCCATCAAGTTCCAAAACTTTCGCGCGGCCATCAAAGGCAAAGTTTTCTGCCAACTTCTTGGCATCTTGCGGATGCTTCTCGACAAAAATCATCCGGTCTTCAGCGCGTGTAAGATAACGCGCGATTTCCGGCGAACCCGGATAAACATGCCGCCGCTTGAACGCCTTCAACGCTTCAACACATTGCAGATAGGGCAAGAGAAGTTCACTAATCTCCGATGGCAACACAGCGTCAACCACACGCCCGATACCGTCTTGCCACTCACCCGTCTTCTGGGCGGCTTCGCTTTGCAGATCGTAAACACCAATACCCGCATGGGTATCAATCACGCGAAAGGGCGTGGCTTTTGCCTTAAGGTGCTCGATACAAAGCGCTAAAATGGCGTGCTTTATGACATCGGCAAAATTACCGGCATGATAGGCGTGTCTGTAATTCATAACCTGCTGCGCTTACTCTTCTTCACAGATGCGCAGCAGAATTGGCTAGTGGACAGGAGGGACCTTCACACTTGGCGCACGGCAACTTGCCGTTTCCAATTCCGGGCACGCACGAAACCCTTTAAGGTCCTTTGTGAAGCAGATGCGGACTTCCTGCAACTCCGCTTTTCGGCACGCAATGGAAATCATCGCTGGTTCAAGGCCTGGGTTCGCCGCAATAAAGGCTTTTTCAACATCAGCCGGCGCTATGGCCATCTCATTCTTTGGCTGTTTAAAGGCGGCTGGTATAACAACACGCTGGCGGGCAGATGATATATCCGCAAGATAATCAGTCGGCGCACGCGCCGTGCACGTGCCGTGTCGCTTCCATTCACGGTCGGCTAAGCGAAGATCCGGATAAATGCGGGAGGCGGTTTCAAGCGCCGTTTTGGGCAGAGCCTTTTCTTCCGATACGCATTCCGTCGGATAACCACTTTCAAATTGGGGCCACAACCCATGCACGACGAAATCATTCATCGCCCCCAAATGGCACTGATCGGCGCTTCGTTGATCACCCCCATTGGCGCAATAAGTCGGCGACCAGGAGAGCGCCAAAACGTAAAAATCAAACTGCCCCGGTGTCGCGCCGCGCTGTTCGCCCTTGGCTTGAGCCCAGACGGGTGTGGCAATGAGGAGCACGTATAAGATGCAAAATAGCCGCCGAATCATGTTTATCCCCACAAAATTGTACCTCTGATAAACATAAACTTGGCACAGACAGCAATTGCTCGCGACTGCCCTATCTGACAGGGTAGGCTGGTTAAAAATCTTCTCTAGGCTTGGATAAAATGGAATGACTTGGGATTTTTGGATCGATCGTGGTGGCACATTTACAGACATTATCGGGCGTGCCCCCGATGGGACACTGCACGCGCGGAAAGTCCTTTCCGAAAATCCCGGCGCTTATAAAGACGCCGCCGTGCACGGCATCCGCCAACTGCTTGACTTAGATCCAAATGATCCCATCCCGGCTGGCAGCATCGGTGATGTTCGCATGGGCACAACAGTCGCAACAAATGCCTTGCTCGAGCGAAAAGGCGAACGCACAGCGCTTGTGGTCACCAAAGGTTTTCGTGATGCCCTACGCATCGGCTATCAAGCCCGTGCCGATATTTTCGCAAAAGCGGTTAAAAA
>CANGPL010000041.1 GCA_947455725.1 Hyphomicrobiales bacterium
GCGGGCGAGCCTATCCAAACCATTCGCGCGGAGGCGATTGAGCATTATCGCCGCCAGGCTGCGGCCCATCTTTCCATTGTCTCCCGCGCGCCCGTGCCGCTGGAAGGCGCAGGAACAACCGAATTCGTCGTGTTTCGCGGCGGCGAAGGCTTGCGAGATCAAGTCGCCATTATTGTCGGCACGCCCGATTTCGAAAGTGCCGTCCCAACCCGTCTGCACTCTGCCTGTTTAACGGGCGACCTGTTCGGCTCGCTCAAATGCGATTGCGGCGATCAGCTGCGCGAAACGGTCAAATGGATGGGCGAGAATGGCGGCGGCGTGCTGCTCTATCTCGATCAAGAAGGACGCGGCAACGGCATCGCGAATAAAATCCGCGCTTATGCCTTCCAAGCCAAAGGTCTCGATACCTATGAGGCCGATGAAGTACTCGGCCTCGAGATGGACCAACGCGGCTTCGACTTCGCCGCCGAAATGCTCCGCCAACTCGGGATCAGCCGCGTCACGCTGCTCACCAATAATCCGGAAAAGATCGCCGCCCTGCGCCGCTCTGGCATCGAGGTCGCAGCCCATAAACGCATCTTCGGCCGCGAAACCGGCGATAATGTGCATTACATTGCCACCAAACGCGACCGCGCAGGCCATTTGGCGGAATAATTAGGTAAATGCGTTGCCCTTCTCCTTGAAGGAGAAGGTGTCGCCAAAGGCGACGGATGAGGTTCTATTGTAAGCCGTCAGACCCTCATCGGTCATCTCCGATGACATCTTCTCCCTCAGGGAGAAGAAATCTAACACCACCGACTACCGCAACACCCGATGATTCAACTTTGATTAAACATAAACCCATGTCTTCTCACACACCCTCAACACAACCAATAATAACCATAAGTTGTATCTAAGTTGTATTTTTAAAAAAAATCCCATTTTTTCGTATTAATTCTGCAACAAGCCCACACGATCAAGCTTAAACACCGTATTTCGATCAAACTATCGTTGCGGAATCCAAGTCAAATTTTCATTGTGACGAAGTTGAAACGGTCCGGGACGGTCTCGGACACGAAGATAATGGATCACACCATGAAACTCTCGACTCTCCTCCTCTCCTCAGCAGCGCTTCTCGTTGCTGGCGCTGCATACGCAGCAGACCTCCCAGCCAAGAAGGCAGCTCCAGCAGCAGCCCCAACCGGTTGCGCAGCATTCGGCGCTGGCTACATTGCCATCCCAGGCGGCGACACCTGCCTCAAGATTTCGGGTTATGTTCAGGGCAACACGACCTACAAGTCAAACCAGGCTCGCGGCACGGCTCCTTACGGCCTCGCCGGTGACTATGGTTTGCAGTTCGATGCTAAGAACCAAACGGAAGCCGGTACGGTTGCAAGCACGATCTATATCGAAGATAACGCAACGACCGATGCTTACGTGTCTCTTGGCGGCCTGACGGCTGGTAAGGCTGACAGCATTCTCGATATTGGTGGTGGCTATAACAAGTCAGGCGACGCCTACGGCAACCACATTGGCACGTTGGCCTACTCGGCAGCCGTTGGCTCGAGCACCCTATCCGTGGCAGCTGTGACGGCTCAGGATAGCAACAGCACCTCGACGATGGCTGCTTCGCGTCCTGACCTTCAGGCCATGTTGGCAACGTCTGCCGGCCCACTTAAGGTAAACGTTGGTATGGCTTCGCACGAAGTTGTTGGCGGCACGTCTGGTTCGGCACAGGGTTTTGCTTTCATTGGTAAGGCGAAGTTCGATGCTGGTGTCGCGTCCATCATGGGTTATGCAGCATACGCAAACGGTGCTTCGGCCTATCTTGGTGCAGGCAAGCTGGCCGATTCCGCTGCAGACGCCTCGGCTCTCTCGAGCGGCACGACCTATCAGGCTCAGATCGATATTCCAGTCGGCAAGAACGACAGCATCGGTATCTTTGGTGAGTCGATCAGCTCGAAGCAGGATGCGACTTCTTATTCGAAGACGCAGTACGCAGCAGCTCTCAAGCACACGATTGCTAGCGGACTGTGGATGCGCCCTGAAATTTACACGGAAACCGTTAATGGCGTAATTGCAAACGGCGCTTATCTCCGTATCGAACGCGATTTCTAATATTAATCGCGTATCGATTTAATAAAAAGAGCCTTCTCATGGATAATACCGTGGGAAGGCTTTTTATATATATGAAGCAGCACAATGTTCTACTTAAAAAAGTTGCATAATTGCCACTCTTTACAATTCATAATTTGTCACAATTTAAAAGCATCACGTATAACATTGCTTACGTTACGGAATCTTGCTTTAAAGAATTGTCGAAAGGCCTAAAAAGCCGTCCAAATCGATTTGCAAAAAGGTGACCTTATGAAGACCTCCCTCCTCCTCTCCTCCGCAGCTTTGCTGATTGCTGGCTCTGCCTATGCGGCTGATCTTCCAGCTAAGAAGGCTGCTCCTGCAGCTGCTCCATCGGCTGGCTGCCCAGCATATGGTGCTGGTTTTATCACAATTCCTAGCACTGATTCATGCATTCAAATTTCAGGTTATGTTCGCTCGGATAATACTTACACGGCCAACGTTGTTCGTCCGGCAAAAACCTATTATGGCCTAGGCTATAAGTTTGTTGTCAATTTTGATGTTCGCAACAACACCGAACTCGGCACGGTCCGCAGCTTTATCGCTGTTAACGCCGCTTCTGGCGCGCCAAGCACGGGCACCCTGATGACAGATAAGGCATATGTGGAACTAGGTGGCTTCCGTGCAGGTGCCGCTTTGTCAGTTGTTGATTTCGACAATGGCTATAACAACTCTCTCGTCTCATATCAGCCAACCAATGTCGGCCAGTTGGCATACACCGCTACGGTCGGAAGCACAGCATTCACTGTTGCCGCAGAAGCCGCTCAGGACAATAATGACGCAGGCATTAATAAAGCGTCTCGTCCTGACTTAATGGTCGCTGTTTCATCAAAGGTCAGCGATGCTGTAACGGTTAAGGGTGGCTTAGTGTCTCACGAAGTCGTTGGCTCATCTACTGGGACAGCACAAGGCTTTGCAGGTATTGGTCGCGTTGATGTCGCCTTTGCTCCGGTAAAATTGATCCTTAATGCTGCTTATGCAAACGGCGCGGGCGCTTATGTGGATAATAATGGAAGCTCATCCTATCAAGGACCGCTAAACAACACGATGGGCGGGATTATCCGTGACTCCGCTAGTGACTCATCTAACCTTTCAACTGCGTATGACTACACGGCTGCGCTTGAATATGCACTCGGCAATCACCTTGCTTATGCTTACACGGGCTATGAAAATGGTACGCAGGACGTAAACTCTTATAAGCGTACCGATTATGGTGCGGGCTTCAAATATACTGTTGCTAAGGGCCTCTATGTCCGTCCGGAAATTTATAACCGCGTCGAGAGCAAGAACGGTACCGATACAACCTCAAACGTCTTCTATCTCCGCATCCGTCGCGATTTCTAATCAAACCGGATCGGTATGATCTTCATCCCCGGCAAGCAATTGCCGGGGATTTTTTATTCGTCATTGCGAGCGAACGCGAAGCAACCTAGTTAATGATCGCGAAAAAAGTGCCAATGGCGACGACGCTGTTTTCGTGAAATCGGTTAGCTGGGTTGCTTCGCTCATCGCTCGCAATGACGAAGGTAACATCACCCCACCCTACCCACAAAATCCGCAATCATTTGCGCCGTGCGCTCGCGTCCCACAAAGGGCGCATGCGCTTCATCCGGCACCACCAACATTTCCATTGCCGCATGTCGCTGAGCCATCTCTGCTAAGGTCGCTTCTGACAAAAGATCAGAATTTTCACCGCGTATCGTCAAAACCGGGTAGGCCTTTAACCCATCAAACAAAGGCCAAGCGCTTGGCAAAGGTTTTGAAAAATCGATACCTGTAAGCGTATTGCCAAGCGCAGGATCGTAAGACAGGGCCAATTGTCCATCGCGTTGTTCAACAAAAACCGCCCGCGCAAAATCGTGCCATTCTTGCTCCGTCAAATCGGTGAAATCAGGATTAGACTCTTTAAGCCTTCGCGCCGCCTCGTTCCAATCTTTGGGCATCGTGCCCTTGCCGACATAAGACGCAATGCGACGCAATCCCTCTGTTTCAATCACAGGGCCAATATCATTCAGAACACAGGCTTTAATAAGCTGCGGCGCCGTTGCAGCAAGCGCCATCGTAATTAATCCACCGCGCGATGTGCCGATAAAAATCGCCTGGTTTACCCGCAACGCTTTCAACATTTGCCGAACGTCGACGGCCTCAACGGCAACCGTATAATGCCGCCAATCTATCGCCCGTTCCGAGCTTCCACGACCACGATACTCGATCACAATCACGCGCCGTTGCAGAGAGAGCCTCAACGCCAAGTCATGAAAATCGCGCGCATTACGCGTGAGCCCCGGCAAACAGACAATAGCATCGCCCGTCGCGCTCGCCTCACCATAAAGCCTCGCATGAAGCCTTAACCCGTCACTTGATGGCATGAAGAAATCGGTGAAAGGAGTAGACATTTAGCGCTTTCAAGCCAGATGTTTCCTTCTCCCGGACGGGAGAAGGTGTCGCGGGACGCGACGGATGAGGGGATGATGGCAGCCGATAATATACCAATCAATCGAGACAGCATATCAATAACGCCCATTAGAACCTCACCCGACCCCCGTTCGGGGGCCACCCTCTCCTTTACAGGAGAGGGAAAAGCGGCTCCTATTGTACACTACCTCGCCGCAAATCATCATTTAACGCGCTCATAAACTCACCCTTTAGCCGCGCGCGATAAATTTCCAAATTCTCCATCACGCGTTGAACATAAAACCGTGTTTCAGTCACCGGAATTCGCTCGATCCATCGAACTGGATCAATGCTCGCATCACGCGGATCACCATTGGCAGCGATCCATTTTTTAACATTACCAGCACCCGCATTATAAGAGGCAATTGCGAGGATATAAGAACCATTCCAATACTCGACCAACTCACCCAAATGCGCCGTACCAATCTCGACATTATAGGAGGGGTCCGTTGTCAACCGCTCTGGCGCAAAGGCAATTTTGTTTTTGCGCGCCGTTTCTTGCGCGGTCGGTACCATCAATTGCATCATGCCGCGCGCTCCAACGGGTGATAACGCCATCGGATCAAACGAACTTTCCTGTCGCGCAATCGCATAGGCTAATGCGGGCTCCACCGTAGGCTCCGATGGCATAGGAAACCCATCAACGGGCCACGCCTCAAGATCAAATGTAAAGCCCCGTTGCAACGCCGCTTTGCCAGCAATCGTCACCAATCGAATATCCCCATAGTCACGACCAAGAGCCGCAAGTGCTGCAAGCGTTGGTGCATCGGGCAATCGCATGGCAACATCTAAAGCGAGCGTACCAGCAAACTCATTGCCACCCGCTTCCATCAAATAGACAATCGCTTTAAAGCCAAGCACCGATGCCGCGCGCGCGAGATCAGGCTCCGGCGTTCCACGAAATACAAGCTCGGCTTTATCCGACTTCATTCGTGCCAATTGGCCATAATACAGCAAGGGCGATTTTGCGGCGCGTTGAAACGCTTCTTTGCCCGACTTGCCTTGCGCCTCAAGCGCTAATCCGGCCCAATAGGCCGCACGTGATTTAAGCGTGTCGCTCGAAGCCCGTTGTTCCGCATCGATAAAAAAAGCCTCCGCCTTCGCGCCATCTTTTAAATAATCAAGAGCAAGCCATCCTTGCGTAAAAGCAGCGTCATAAAGATTAGCCGATGATATGCCGGGATGCTGCTTGGCAATTTCTAACGCCAAATCCGCCCGACCAATTTCAGCAAGTCTACGAATTAAAACGCGGCGCTCAACCCACCAATCATCCGGGCGAAAGGGCGTAATAGTGGCTGATACTTTAGCCAAAGCGGCCGCAGCCTCTGGCAGTCGATCATTGCGCCGCAAAAATTGCGCTTCAGATAAAATATAGCCCTGCTCTTTTTTGAGGTTGGCGGGTGCTGCCTGTAACAGCTTCTCGGCGTCGGGCGCTCTTTTGCCAACCGCAATCCTGATCTTTGCCAAGGGTACCGCATCGCCCCCCGCAAGGTCCGCAGCCCGTTGCGCTGCCGCCCAATTCTCGGCGAAGAGCAAATTCTCCATCCGCTCCCGATGGTCGGCTTCCGTCAGCTCATCACGAAAACCCGCAATAATCGCCGTCTCGATTTCATTCGGATACGTGTCCTCACGCCAAGATTTCCGGATCGTGTCGGCTGCTTCTTTGACACGACCCGCATCTTTCAAACTACGGGCTAACACATAGCGACCCGTCGGTGTCATGGGTGCGCGCGTTTTAAAATAGCCAAGAACCGCCGCATCATCACGTGGCTCATTATAGAGCGCCTCTTCACCTTTTTTGCGGATGAGCTGCAGCGTCGGCCAGTCCGGATTATTGGATAAAAACTCATTGATCCGGCTAAAACCCGCTTTTTCCTGCGCCGTACGCAGCGCCACCCATTCCAAGCCGATTTTAGCCAATGGGTCGGAAACGCTCATGGCCGATTGATCACCCGCCGCAAGATCCCCCGCCCGATAGGCCACAATCGCGCTTTTCATAAGCGATAGCGTCGCCTGATCAGGCTTCAGCGCGTCTAAACCAGCAATTTGCGCAAAACTTGGAACGCACAGCGCTAGTTCGATGACCAACAGCGCCAATGCATATTTCAAAAGATTAGCTAATTTACCCGCCACAAGCCCACCCTGCTTCCCCGTCGGCACGAAACGATTCGCCCTATCGCAAACGATAGCGATAAATATGGCAAGGCCATGGCCGCGCCTCTTCCCCAATAGCCGCGAAGCCGTTATGTGTCATGGCCTTCGGTTAAATAAATAAATAGTTTCGGGAGCCGCTTACATGTCCAAGGGTCCGGTATTTAGAGGTTCGATGCCTGCTTTGATCACGCCGTTCAAGAATGGCGCATTCGACGAAGAGGCGTTCAGAGCGCATGTCGATTGGCAGATCGAGCAAGGCTCAACAGGCCTCGTGCCGGTGGGTACCACGGGCGAAAGCCCAACCCTTTCGCATGTCGAGCACAAACAAGTGGTTGAGGCCTGTATCGCCGCTGCCAATGGCCGCGTGCCCGTCATGGCCGGAGCGGGCTCCAACAATACCGCCGAGGCAATTGACCTCGCCCGCCATGCCGAGAAGGCAGGTGCCGCCGCCGTGCTCGTCGTTACGCCCTATTACAACAAGCCAAATCAAGAAGGCCTCTATCAGCATTTCAAGGCCGTGAATGATGCGATCGGCATTCCGATTTACATCTACAATATTCCGCCACGCTCGGTGGTTGATATGTCAATCGATACGATGAAGCGCCTCTATGAGCTCAAAAATATCGCAGGCGTGAAGGATGCGACAGGCAGCGTCGCGCGCATCTCACAACAACGCCAAGCGCTTGGGCCTGATTTCGTCCAGCTTTCGGGTGATGACATCATCGCCCTGCCCTCAGTCGCCTGCGGCGCACAGGGCACCATCTCGGTTGTTGCCAATGTGGCGCCCAAATTATCGGCTGAGCGGATGGCCGCCGCTCTGGCTGGCGACAGCGCAAAAGCTTTGGCCTTGCAGGACAAGCTCGTCCCGCTTGATCAGGCGATCTTTATTGAACCGGGCCTTGCGGGCGCCAAAGCTGGCCTTGCGCTGTTGGGCCGCGGCAATGAGGAAGTCCGCCTCCCGCTCGTGCCAGTCACGGCAGCCACCAAAGCCATCATCCGCTCAGCCATGCTCCATGCTGGCTTGATCAACGGCTAAAAAGGCCCATATTCCGGTCATGGTTGAAAAATCAAATCCAAACCGGAAAATTGCGGCTGAGAATCGCAAGGTCCGCTTCGAATACGCGGTTTCCGACGTTTACGAAGCCGGCATTGCGTTGGCGGGCACAGAAATCAAATCGCTTCGCGCAGGCAAAGCGACGATTGGCGACAGCTACGCCGCCGAGCGGAATGGCGAGCTCTTTCTGGTCAATGCCTATATTCCGGAATATTTGCAGGCTCACCAATTCAACCACGAGACCAAACGGCCTCGGAAACTTCTCCTGCATAAAAGGCAGATCAATAAGCTGATCGGTGCCGTGCAAAGAGAAGGCATGACCATCGTTCCCTTGAAAATATTTTTCAACGATCAAGGCCGCGCCAAAGTGGAAATAGCCTTAGCAAAAGGCAAAAATGCAGCCGATAAGCGCGAAACGGCCAAAAAGCGCGACTGGGACCGCGAAAAATCCCGTATTATGCGGGATAAGGGCTAGCTCTCAGTACCATGCCGATGCGGATTGGTTGACTTTAGGGCCGATCAACCTATGATCCGCTACGAAATTAATTCGATCCGCCCCTGAAAACCCGCCACTTTTGGCCGGTCGCCGCGACTGAGAGGCGGCAATAGTACAATGAATTTTAGTGAACTTGGCCTAAGCCCAAAAGTACTCGAAGCCGTAACGGCATCTGGCTACACCCAGCCCACCCCCATCCAAGAAATGGCAATCCCGCGTGTCCTTGAACGCAAGGATGTGCTTGGCATTGCCCAAACAGGTACCGGCAAAACGGCGGCCTTTACCCTGCCGATGATCACGCTTTTGGAGCAAGGCCGCGCGCGCGCGCGCATGCCGCGTACCCTCATTTTGGAGCCGACGCGTGAGTTGGCAGCCCAAGTCGAAGAAAGCTTCACAAAATATGGCTCTGGCCAAAAGCTGAATGTCGCCCTTTTGATCGGCGGTGTTTCCTTTGGCGATCAGGACATCAAAATTGCCCGTGGCGTCGATGTTTTGATTGCTACCCCCGGTCGTCTGCTCGATCATTTCGAGCGTGGCAAGCTTTTGCTCACCGGCATTGAAATTCTCGTCATCGACGAAGCCGACCGAATGCTCGATATGGGCTTCATCCCCGATATTGAACGCATCTGCAAAATGGTGCCGTTTACCCGCCAGACGCTGTTCTTCTCAGCCACGATGCCGCCAGAGATCCAGCGCATCACGGAAGCCTTTCTGCATAACCCAGAGCGCATCGAGATTGCCCGTCAGGCCACAACGGCTGAAACCATTACGCAGCTGCTCGTCGCCGCCCCGCATCATGCGGCCGAAAAGCGCGAAACATTACGCCGCCTGATGCGCGAAGCTACCGACGTTAAGAACGGCATCATTTTCTGCAATCGGAAATCTGACGTTCAGATCGTCTGGAAATCGTTGGAAAAGCATGGGTTCAGCGTCGCCGCTCTGCATGGCGATATGGATCAGCGCGCGCGCACCGTCGCGCTCGACGGTTTCCGCGCCGGTACGACGCAATATCTCGTTGCATCCGATGTCGCGGCTCGCGGCCTTGATATTCCCGATGTAAGCCATGTCTTCAATTATGACGCGCCGCATCACGCCGAAGATTACGTCCACCGGATCGGCCGTACCGGTCGTGCAGGCCGATTGGGCACAGCCTATACGATCATCACACCGGCTGATGATAAGAACCTCGCGGCCATTGAGGGCATGATCAAGCGCTCAATCCCTTGGCTTGGACCAAGCTTGGCAGAGGCAAAGTTCGAAGATGGCCCTCGCCCAGAGCGCGGCCGTGGTGAACGCGATAAGCGTTCCGGTGGCCCTGCCCGTCGAGGCGCAAAGCCAGCGAATGCCGCTCCAAAAGCATCTGCTGAAACCACATCTGACGTTGCAACAGAAGCGACCGCTCCGTCACGTGAACAACGCCCCGCGCAGCGGGATACGCGCCCACCCCGTCAAGATCGGCCTGCTCATCAGCCAAGGCGACACCACCATGACGACGATGGCCCGACACCAAAGGGCTTAGGCGATCACATGCCGGGCTTCTTGATGCGCTCGACGAAATTAAAAGGGTAAAACGCCCTTAAGCCGAGGCGTGCGCGGCGTCCAAATCGACGGGTGTAATGGCGACCGACTCGCCACACCCGCAGGCCGATGTCTCGTTCGGGTTGTGAAACACGAATTGGCTCGCGAAACGATCCGTCTTGAAATCCATCTCGGTGCCGATCAAAAACATCAGCGCCTTAGGGTCGATAACAACCTTAACGCCCTTTTCTTCGACAACGTCCTCGCCCGGCAAGATGCTCTCGGCGTAATCGACCGTATAGGCCATTCCCGCGCAACCGCCATTCTTGACGCCCACCTTGATGGCGGCGATCGGCTTTTCTGCATTGGCCATGATTTCGCGGATCCGGTTTGCGGCGGCATCCGTCAGCGACATAATTTTAAATTTTGGCAGTGCCATGGTCTTTCTCCCCTACCGGGTTCAAGGCCCGGAAGTTGATTTCAATCCTAATGTAACACTGTTCGCGCCAATTGTAAGGGGCGTCAGCGGTTTGTCTTTTTCTTCGGTAAAGGCGCACGCCCAGCGGCCTCCTGAGCCAGCTTAAACCATGGCTTGAACGCGTCAGGATCCTCATAGGCCTCATCCGGCATCTGATAATAGCGCATGGTCATGGTCTTGCCCTTGGCCTCATAGGTGAAGGGCTTAAGCCCCACCGCCTCAAACCGTGCCTGCGATGCGTCATCGGCCTTCAAATATAAGACACCATCGACCTCAATCGCCAAAATCCGACCGTCCATATAAACGCTGGTTCCACCGAACATGCGTTTAAGCGAAACCGGAGTAAAGGGGCGAAAAAGCTCTAGAATATCGTCATGCGTCATGGCGCATCACCACATGTCGAGCGCGACCTTGGCCTCATCCGACATGCGCGATTGATCCCATGGTGGGTCAAATACCATCTTCACTTCAACCGCTTGAACACCCGCAACGGTGCCAACCGCCGTCTCAACCCAACCGGGCATCTCACCTGCCACCGGGCAACCGGGAGCCGTCAGCGTCATATCGATATCCACCTTGCGGCTATCATCAATCGCGATCCGATAGATAAGCCCGAGCTCATAAATGTCCGACGGAATTTCTGGATCATAAACGGTCTTCAACGCGGCGATAATATCGTCCGTCAAACGATCAATTTCTTCGGGCGGCAACGCACTTGCCACACCAATCTCGGGCTTATTCGGCGTGTCTTCCAGCGTTTGCGGAATATCATTCATGCTGGAGCTCCTTCAAGAAAACATCGCTTCGGCCTTACGCAGAGCGTCGACCAATACGTCAACCTCCTCGACCGTATTGTAAAATGCAAAAGAAGCACGGCACGTTGACGTCACGCCAAAGCGCTGCAGCAAAGGCTGCGCGCAATGCGTACCCGCGCGAACAGCAACGCCTGCCCGATCAATCACGGTCGCCACATCATGCGCATGCGCACCCTTCATCTCGAAAGAGACAATAGCGCCCTTTTTGCGGGCCTTACCAAAGATGCGCAGCGAGTTCATTTCGCCCAAGCGCTGCATGGCGTAATCGCGCAGCAAATCTTCCTGCTTGGCAATCGCCTCGCGCCCGACGCTGTTCATATAATCAAGCGCTGCACCAAGCCCGATGGCCTGTACAATCGGTGGCGTTCCAGCCTCAAAACGATGCGGTGGCTCATTATAAGTAACGTTTTCCGTCGTGACGAGATTGATCATCTCGCCGCCACCATTAAACGGCGGCATTTTGGCCAAGAGATGCCGCTTGCCATAGGCCACACCAATGCCCGTTGGCCCATAGAGTTTGTGGCCGGTAAAGCAGTAAAAATCAGCATCCAATGCCCGCACATCGGTCTCGAGATGCACCGAACCTTGGCAACCATCGACCATTACCAACGCGCCATGCGCGTGCGCTAAACGAGTAATATCGGCAATCGGATTAATTGTACCGAGCGCATTCGACATCTGCGTGATCGCAACAATCTTGGTCCGCGGCGTCAGCAGCTTCTCATACGCGTCCATATCGAGATTGCCATCATCATCGCACGGAATCCACTTAATCACCGCACCGTTGCGCTCGCGGTGAAAATGCCATGGTACAATGTTCGAGTGATGCTCCATAATCGAGAGAATGATCTCGTCACCGGGCTTCAACACCATCGCCCCAACACTCGCCGCAACAAGGTTCATCGCCTCGGTGGCATTGCGTGTGAAAATGATTTCATCGGTTGATTCAGCATTGATAAACGCACGCACCGTTTCGCGCGCGTGCTCGAAGGCTTCGGTCGCGGCGTTCGCCATGTAATGCAGCCCGCGATGCACATTCGCGTATTCGTTCTCATAGGCATAAACCATGCGGTCGAGTACCGATTTCGGCTTTTGCGCAGAAGCGGCATTGTCGAGATAGACAAGCGGTTTGCCATAGACGGTTTTCGACAGGATCGGAAAATCCGCCCTGATCTTGTGCACGTCAAACGGGGTTGCACTTGTCATCAGATATTATCCTTCAACCGCGCGCCTTGAGCCAAGATTCTGTCAAACCTTCGAGTGTTTCGCGCACGCCTTCGTGCGGGATCATCTCCAGCGCTTCTCCGACAAAAGCCTGCAGCATCAACGCTTCTGCTTCAGGCTTAGGCAGTCCGCGCGCACGGAGATAAAACAGGAGATCATCGTCGAGCGCACCAACCGTTGCGCCATGGCCGCATTGCACGTCATCCGCAAAGATTTCGAGTTCCGGCTTATTATTCATCGTCGCGCCGTCCATCAACAAGACGGCACGGCTCATCATTTTCCCATCGGTCTTTTGAGCATGCGGACGAACGATAATCTTACCTTGAAAAACGCCAGTCGCTTCACCATCGAGCACATGCGCGAAATGCTCACGGCTCACGCATTCTGGTACTGCGTGATCGACAACCAATGTCGTATCGACGTGCTGCCTTCCGTTAAGCAATGACGCCCCAGAGATCGTCGCCGTTGATCCCTCACCCTCAAAGCGCAAAAACACTTGATGGCGCGACAAAGCTGAACCAGTTACAAAATTACCGCTTGTCACCGTGCTGCGTGCACCCATACGACCACCGAGGGTCGTAAGCAGCGTTGCTGCCTTATCGACAAGATTGATGCGCACATGATCGAGTTGCACATCATCGCCAACCGAAAACTCAACAACGCTATTAGAAAGCGCGCCGGCTATGCCCTCATGCGTTTCAATCAAGGTTACTTTTGCACCGTCGGCAACGTTCACGATAGCCCGAGTATAAGCCGACACAGCAGCAGTCGTTACAAAGCGAAGATGGATCGGCTTTTCTAACGCCGCGCCTTTAGTAATCCCAATCTTCAACGTCTGATCAACGAAAGCCGCATTCAACGCTATAACGGGATCACCACTTTCCGGAAACACGCTATCTTTTGCCAAGCCATCATCGGGAGCGTCGCCTTGGGTCGCAATCGTAACGCCCGCAAGCGAAGCGTTCACCTCGCCAACGAGGTGACCGTCAACAATCGTAACAACCATGGCATCCAGATCACCAAACACCGTATCGCTTGGCGCACTGCCGCTCGCTTGCGCAAGCTGTGGTGCATCCTTCATTAGTGAACGCAAATCGCTATAGTGATAGGCCTCGATACGACGATGCGGCAGGCCTGCTTCGGTGAAGCGACCGAAGGCTGATTGGCGAGCAATAGGCAGGCCCGCGCCTTGGGCCATAAGCGCCAATTCAGCAGAAGTTTTAAGGGGCGTAACGCTGGCCATCAGATGATCCTCACGCCGCCACGTTGGAGACGTAATCGGCATAGCCATTGGCTTCCAACTCAAGCGCTAATTCCTTGCCACCGGTCTTAACAATGCGGCCATTCGACATCACGTGAACCGTGTCTGGAACGATATAGTTTAAAAGCCGCTGGTAATGGGTAATGACGAGGAACGAACGATCCGCAGAGCGCAGAGCATTCACACCTTCCGAAACGATCTTCAACGCATCAATATCAAGGCCTGAATCCGTTTCATCCAAGATCGCGATGGAGGGTTCAAGCAGCGCCATCTGCAAAATTTCCATGCGCTTCTTCTCGCCGCCCGAAAAACCAACATTCAGTCCACGCCGCAACATGTCTTGCGGAATGCCGAGCTTCTCAGCACCGAGCTTCACACGGCGCATAAAGTCCGGAGTCTTTAACTCACCCTCACCGCGTGCACGCGATTGCGCATTCATCGCCGCTTTCAAAAACGTCATGGTAGCGACGCCCGGAATTTCGAGTGGATATTGGAAGGCCAAAAATACACCAGCTGCGGCGCGCGCATCAGGTTCCATCTCAAGGAGATTTTCGCCATCCAGCAAAATCTCGCCATCCAAAATTTCATAATCAGGCTTGCCCGCGATCACATATGAAAGCGTCGACTTGCCTGAGCCATTAGGGCCCATGATAGCGGCCACTTCGCCATTGTGAATCGTGAGGTCGAGACCATTGAGGATCTTTTTTGATCCATCTTCAATAGCGACATGGAGATTGCGGATTTCTAACATTGAAAACTATCCTGATTGATATGGCGTGTCACATCGCACCGGCCTTTGCCGATGATGTGAATTCGTTTAACCGACCGAGCCCTCAAGCGAGATCGAAATGAGCTTTTGCGCTTCAACCGCGAACTCCATCGGCAATTGTTGCAGCACGTCTTTGACGAAGCCATTGACGATCAACGCCGTTGCTTCTTCCGCCGAAAGCCCACGCTGGCGGCAATAGAACATCTGCTCTTCTGAGATCTTTGATGTCGTTGCCTCGTGCTCAAACACGGCGCTCGCGTTTTTGCTCTCAAGATAGGGCACCGTATGCGCACCGCATTGCTCGCCAATCAGCAAGCTATCGCAGTTGGTAAAGTTACGCGCATTCGTCGCTTTGCGATGAGCCGAAACTTGCCCGCGATACGTGTTCTGCGAGCGGCCCGCCGAAATACCCTTCGAGATAATGCGGCTTGTGGTGTTCTTACCAAGATGGATCATCTTGGTGCCGCTATCGACCTGCTGCATACCATTCGAAACCGCGATCGAATAAAACTCGCCACGCGAATTATCGCCGCGCAAAATGCAGCTTGGATATTTCCACGTGATCGCCGAGCCGGTCTCAACCTGCGTCCAGCTGATCTTCGAATTAGCACCGCGGCAATCGCCACGCTTGGTCACAAAATTATAGATGCCGCCCTTGCCATCTGCGTCACCCGGATACCAATTCTGCACGGTCGAATATTTGATCTCGGCATCGTCCATGGTGACGAGTTCGACAACAGCGGCATGAAGCTGGTTCTCGTCGCGTTGTGGCGCGGTGCAGCCTTCGAGATAGGACACATAGGAGCCCTTTTCCGCGATAATCAGCGTACGCTCGAACTGGCCGGTATTCTTCTCGTTAATCCGGAAATAGGTCGACAATTCCATCGGGCAACGCACGCCCTCGGGGATATAAACAAACGAACCATCGGTAAACACGGCGCAGTTAAGCGTCGCGTAATAGTTATCGGTAACCGGTACAACGGAACCAAGATATTTTCTTACCAATTCGGGATGCTCTTTAATCGCTTCCGAAATCGAGCAGAAAATCACGCCCGCTTTTTTCAATTCTTCCTTAAATGTTGTCACCACGGATACGCTGTCGAACACCGCATCAACCGCAACCTTTGATGTTTGCACGCCCGCCAGAATTTCCTGCTCACGAAGCGGGATACCGAGCTTCTTGTAAGCATCCAAAATGGCCGGATCGACCTCATCCAAGGTTTTAGGAGCCGCGTTCTTTTTCGGCGCCGCGTAATAATAGGAATCGTTGAAATCAATTTTGGGATAGTGAACGCGGGCCCAATTCGGCTCCGTCATGGTCAGCCAGCGGCGATAAGCGTCGAGACGCCATTCCAGCATCCACTCCGGCTCGCCCTTTTTGGCGGAAATGAACCGTACAATATCTTCGGACAACCCCTTCGGGGCCTTATCGACCTCTAGATCGGTTGAAAATCCATATTTGTACTGATCGACATCGAGCTCTTTAACCTGCTCGACGGTTTCTTTAACCGCTACCATTCAACTCTCCTGACATACCGGCTTCAAGGGCCTGGCGTCCAAAGTATGCAAACCATATCACGCCGCGCGGGCGCTCGTCTTCCTCTGTCTTACCACTTTATCTAATACGGCCGAAAACCCTTCTAGATCGACGTCCGTATTCGTCCAACCAAAGCTTACGCGCAAGGCACAGACAGCTATGTCATTTGACACGCCCATGGCCTCAAGCACATGCGACTTCTTAACCTTGCCCGAGGAGCAGGCCGAGCCCGACGAAATCGCCACGCCGCCAAGGTCAAAACCCATCAAAGCCGTTTCAGCCGACAGGCCCGGAATGGCAAAGGCCAACGTATTGGGCAGCCGATCGATCTCCGCTCCAAATATAGTCGTATCGGGTGCTACTTTTAAGAGCAAGGACTGCGCCCGATTGCGTAAGTCCTTCAGGGTAAGGGCGTGTTCCGACAACCCGATCATGCAAGCGTCCGCCGCTGCACCGAACCCGACAATGCCGGCGACATTCTCGGTTCCGGCCCGTGCGCCCTTCTCCTGCCCGCCGCCGCGCAAGAGTTTATCGGCAATCGAAATACCGCCCGCGCGCAGCACCAGCGCGCCGACCCCTTGCGGACCACCAATCTTATGGGCCGACAAAGCGAGCATATCAGCACCCGCTGTTACCTGATCCAATGGCAATTTGCCGGCAACCTGCACCGCATCACAATGCAACAAGCCGCCAAACCGATGCACCAACATCGCTAATTCGGCGATCGGCTGAACAATACCTGTTTCATTATTGGCCGCTTGAATGGCAACGAGCGCGCGGCCGCCTTCGCTTTCAACACGCTGAAGCAAAGCCTCAAGCTGATCTTTACGGACGTGGCCATGTCCATCAACGCCAACACTAAGGACAGCATTACTTGGGAAACGATGCCCTTCGAGAACGCAGACATGCTCGACGTCGCTCACCAGCAAATGGGTAAAGGGATGACGGTCCCTATCAAGCTGCAATCCGGGTGTTAGCGCCAAAACATTGGCTTCCGTCCCGCCACTCGTGAAAATCACGTCCCTCGACGAAGCGCCGCAGAGAGAAGCCACCGAATCCCGGGCGCGATCCATCATGCCGCGGGCCTTACGGCCCTCTTGATGAATAGAGGAGGCATTTCCACCAAGATCAAAAGCAGCCAGCATCGCTGAACGTGCCTCCGGCCGTAGCGGCGAGGTCGCATTATGATCAAGATAATGGCGTGAACCCGTCATCATGGACCAGCCTGCCTTCTACCCTATTCCGACAAAACCAACTGAATGGACCAAAAACCAAGCGGTACGCGGGAAATGCTTGCAATTGCCCCCGGCCACCGTGCTAAGAGCCACTTATACACAATTTGGCCGCGTCTCGTAACGCTTAGAATTATTCTAAGGGTTGTGACGCTGGGAGTTGCTCAAGTCAAGCAATTTACCGTTTTGAACGTTTTAAGATGCGCAAAGCAGCGCTTAGGGTGGGGATTGGAATGCCAGAGGTCATTTTCACGGGTCCAGCAGGTCGTATCGAAGGTCGCTATAACCAGTCGAAGACAAAGGGAGCTCCAATAGCGATTATCCTTCATCCACACCCGCAATTTGGCGGAACGATGAATAATCCGCTTGTCTATGCCCTTTATTATTCGTTTTTAGAACGCGGCTTCTCAACGCTTCGCTTTAATTTCCGTGGCGTTGGCCGCAGCCAAGGCGCTTTCGACCATGGCTCGGGCGAGTTGTCGGATGCAGCGTCGGCGCTGGATTGGGCGCAAGCCATCAACCCTGATGCGCGCGCTTGCTGGATAACCGGCATTTCCTTCGGCGCTTGGATTGGAATGCAGCTTTTGATGCGTCGCCCGGAAATCGAAGGCTTTATCTCGATCGCGGCTCCTGCGAACCGTTTCGACTTCTCATTCTTAGCACCCTGCCCGTCATCGGGCCTGTTTGTCCATGGCTCCCAGGATCGCGTGGCACCGTCGAAAGAAGTCATCCCGATCATCGAGAAGGTCAAAACCCAAAAGGGCATTCAGCTCGAGCATCAGACCGTTGAAGGGGCAAATCACTTCTTTGAGAACAAGACCGATGAGTTGATGGCTGTCGTTGATGCCTATCTCGACAAGCGCCTCGGCCCAAAAGAAATCATCGCCAAATAAGCGTTTGAAACACAATTGAAAAAGGCCGCTTGGATCCCTCCCAGCGGCCTTTTTATTGAGCTTATTCCCCGCTGAGCGTGGCCTTCGCTTTGGCCCACCAACCGCCCTTTTTGGGCTTGTTCGGATCCGCAATTACAACCGGTTCCGTCGTAATCGGCTCCGGTAATCTTGCGACGACCGGCTCCGGCGCGGCCGTTATTACCGGCTCGGGAGCTGCAGGAGCAGGTGCAACAGGTGCCACGACGTCAGCGACCGGTTCTGGCGCTGGCGTGCGAGGCTTGCGCGGTGCGCGTACCTTCTTCACCGCCTCAGGAGCCTCGCCAGCCTCGATCATCGGCGCGGCTTCAGCGACGTCGGATGAGCCGTTTTCTTCCGATGCTTCGCTGGTTCCCTCGCTTTCTGCGACAGCCAATTCACCTTCTGGACGATCCCGACGGCCATTGCGGCGGCCACCGCGACGACCGCGACGACGGCGCGCAGCATCGCCTTCGCCCGCAGGCTTATCCGTTACCTCGTGCTCGGTGACGATCTCGCCATCTTCGCCAATAACATGCGTGCCGGTAAAGGGCGCGCCTGAAACCACAGGCTGCGGCGCATTAAGCGGCATCGGTGCCGAGCCATCCACCGGACGCTCGCCCCCTTGGCCGCCGCGACGACGGCGGCGTCTACGCCGGCGTCGACCGGCCTCGCCACCCTCACCCTCAGCATGAGATCCGCCGGAGCGGGCTTCGCGCGCATAGGATTCGTCTTCGCTGGAGGATTCCGATTCGAGGACCTCTTCTTCGTCCTCGATCTCTTCCTCAATCTCTTCGATTTCCGGCTCTTCAACCGGAATAAATCCGGCCGGATTGACGGGGCGCGCGATCTGCACATCGCCCGGCATCACAATCTCACCGCGTTCGACGCTAAACGGATGGGTACCGGTCAGGCTATCATCGGCCAAGACCGTGATATTGACGAGGAACGTCTCTTCAAGGCTGCGCAAATGCATGCGCTTTTGATTGAGCACATAAAGCGCAATATCGCCCCTCGCCTTAACGGTTACGTGATGTGTCGCGCTCTTCAGCAAGAGTTCCTCAACCGACCGCAACACATGCAGCGCAACCGATGGCGTCGCGCGAACCATACCCGATCCAACGCAATGCGGACAGACAACGGTCGAGCCTTCCAAAACGCCCGTCCGAATGCGCTGACGTGACATTTCCATTAGGCCGAAAGGCGAAATACGGCCTACCTGAATACGTGCGCGATCATTCTTCAAGGCGTCCTTCAAACGCCGCTCCACCGCGCGATTATTGCGGTTTTCTTCCATATCGATGAAGTCGATCACGATCAGACCGGCCAAGTCACGTAGTCTTAACTGACGAGCAACCTCATCGGCAGCTTCGAGATTGGTCCGCACCGCCGTATCTTCAATATTGTGCTCGCGCGTCGAACGGCCCGAGTTAACGTCAATCGCAACCAATGCTTCAGTCTGGTTGATAACGATATAGCCGCCGGATTTCAGTGTCACTTGGGACGAGAACATCGCGTCCAATTGTGCCTCAACGCCAAATTTCGCGAAAATCGGCGTCGTTTCGCGATAAGGCTTCACATTCTTGGCATGGCTCGGCATGAGCATGCGCATGAAGTCCTTAGCGTCCTTATAAGACTCCTCGCCCGCAACAATAACTTCGTCGATATCCTTGTTGTAGAGATCACGAATGGCGCGCTTAACCAGTGAGCCTTCTTCATAGACGAGCGTCGGCGCGGTCGATTGCAGCGTGGTTTCGCGCACCGTTTCCCATGCCCGCATCAAATATTCAAAATCGCGCTTAATTTCAGGCTTGGTACGCGCCGCACCTGCCGTGCGCAGAATAACGCCCATGCCGTCCGGAACCTCGAGTTCCTGAGCAATCGCCTTCAAACGCTTGCGATCGGCAATATTGGTAATCTTGCGCGAAATACCGCCGCCACGCCCCGTATTGGGCATCAGCACCGAATAACGGCCCGCTAGCGACAGATAGGTCGTGAGCGCGGCACCTTTATTGCCACGCTCTTCCTTGACCACCTGAACCAACAGAATCTGCCGCCGCTTGATGACTTCTTGAATCTTGTATTGACGACGGGCTTGGCGCGGACGCTCGGGCACGTCCTCTAACGCATCACCACCGCCGACATGCTCGATCGTCTGATCCTCATCGGATCCAACCTCAACAGGGCCTTCACCATTCTCGCTGCTTTGCTCATCCGAGGAAGAGGCAACCTCGTCACCATCGGCATGCGCTGCTTCTTCAACAGGTTCCGAGCTTACGGTTTCAGAATCGGCCGATTCATTGGCCTTGCTGCGCGTCCGGTTAGGCTTGGCTACTTTTGCTGGCTTGTCATCATCGCCAAAATCGGCGTCGCGATCAGCCCGCATATCTTCGGCCAAAAGCGCTTCGCGATCAGCAACCGGAATTTGATAATAATCAGGGTGAATTTCGCTAAACGCCAAAAATCCGTGGCGATTGCCACCATATTCAACGAAAGCGGCCTGAAGCGAAGGCTCTACCCGAGTGACTTTGGCAAGATAAATATTGCCACGAAGTTGTTTTCTATTGGCCGCTTCGAAATCGAATTCCTCGACGCGGTTACCTCTGACGACGACGACCCGGGTTTCTTCCGGATGCGACGCATCGATTAGCATTTTGTTGGCCATGAGACTCTCTCGATGGCGCCGGCGCTATATCAATCTGAACCCAAGCAGGCCTACTCAACTTCGCCCGCGACAGGGTCACGGGATTTTCAGAGGTCGAACGGTGGGAAAGGAAAGATGGCGAAGCGGCGCCCTGTTGACGCCGTAAACGGGCGTAGGGTTGACACGCTGATAGAGGGGAACGGACCAGAATAGACCCGCGAATCGCACGCGAATGCCGAATGGCAACTCCCGTCGTGCACTTCTCGCGGCCCTTTAACGCCTGGCTCACGTCACTCACCTCACCTAATCTGGTGCCGTTTGGCATTGAAGGAAACAACCCTCTTGGCCGCTCGGCAAAACAATCAAAAAACCGGGAAACCTGTATTTTAGGTCACCGATTGCACAAAAACCGCTCAATCTGCACGCCGGATCGACGATCCGAAAACCCATCTTACGATGGATGACGTACTGATCTGTCTTGGCGACCAAATCGGTATCTGCACACCTCTAGATAGTGCGCTAATACATGGTTTGGCAAGAGCAGAGACATTTCCCGGTTGCATCGCTGGCCAGAACTTGGCTATCGGGGCATCAGTAAAGGGATGTATTGAACGATGACTCGATTCGCCCGCCGCTTCATTTTAAGCTTGGCCGCGTTTTACCTGCTGATGGCCTCGCCCATCATGGCCGCGCCCGTGATTGCCGATATTCAAATCGCGCCGGCTGCGACATCCACCCGAATCCGTCTCATTGCATCGGAAGCCATCACTATATCGGCCTTTGTTCTCACGAACCCAGATCGTTTAATCATCGAGACGCCAGACATTAATTTTCAGCTACCTCCCGACAGTGGCCTTGCAGCCGAAGGGGCCATAAAATCCTATCGATTTGGAAAAACAGCACCGGATCGGGCCCGCATCGTCTTCGATCTCGCCTCACCAATGGTGCCCGGAGATATCGTCAACAGCACAGCCATGGGCGGCGGTGCCTATACCGTCTCGCTTTTTTTAACCGCCGCTGACCGGCAAAGCTTTGATAAAGCCGCCCAAATTTCAGCGCTGTCCATCGTAACCAAAGAGCCCGCAGCGCCCAATAATGCCGCCACTCATCTGGATAATCGCCCGCTCATCGTCATCGATCCGGGCCATGGCGGCAACGATCTTGGTGCGACGGGTGTTACCGGCCTTTTTGAAAAAGACGTCGTTCTGGCTTTTTCAATCGCATTGGCTAAAAAAATTGAGGCGCAAGGGCTGTGTCGGGTCCTTCTAACCCGCGAGCAGGACGTCTTTATTCCACTCGACGACCGGGTGAAATTTGCCCGCCAGCATAATGCAGCCGTTTTTCTGTCCATTCATGGTGATACGATTGCTTCCGGCGTCGATGTTCATGGAGCCACAGTCTATGTAGGCGATGAACGATCATCCGATGCCGAAGCGGCGAAAGTTGCTGAATATGAAAACAAAGCCGATTCAAATGGCGGCTATACCCCGCAAACAACCGATTCATCCGTTGCTGACATCCTTGGCGACCTGACCTTGCGAGAAACGAGAACGCGCTCCAGTCTGCTTGCGCGCGAACTCGTCACAAGGATCGCGGATACGGCCCATTTGAACCGAAATCCGCTCCGTGCCGCCGGATTTAGAGTGCTACGAGCCGTTGATATCCCCTCAGCCTTGGTCGAATTGGGTTATATGTCCAGTAAAGCGGATGTTGATCAGTTGATCTCGTCGGAATGGACCGATCGTATGACGACCCGCATGGCCGACGCTCTTGTTGAATTTCTCGGTCCACCCAGACTGTCGCAAGATACGGCTAAGCCCTGATTTCACCATATTCGGTAGGCAACACATCTTGCGGTTTGAAATTATGTCTCGAAAAGACTAGATGATACCAACTTCCTGAAGGCCCATCCCTGCTTTTATCCGGAAATATTGCTTTTTCATGCGCCATTTACTTCGATTTTTCGGATTTCTTTTCACCTTAGGTGCGATTTTGTTCGTACTCGGCGCGGCCGGTGCAGGGATTGTCATTTGGAAATATTCGCAAGAATTGCCTGATTATACCCAGTTAGCCGCCTATCAACCAGCTGTAACGACGCGGGTTCATGCGGGTGATGGCAGCCTTTTGGCGGAATATTCGAAAGAACGGCGTCTCTACGTTCCAATCGATACGATGCCCCGCCTTGTCATGAATGCGTTCATTTCGGCGGAAGATAAAAATTTCTACCATCACATCGGCGTAGACCCCGAAGGCATCATCCGGGCAGCCGTCACCAATCTTGCACGCGGGCGTCGACAGGGTGCGTCTACGATCACCCAGCAAGTCGCAAAAAACTTCCTGCTGTCTTCTGAGCAAACCTTTGATCGTAAAATCAAAGAAATGCTCGTCGCTCTCAAAATTGAAACGGCCTATTCGAAGGAACGTATTTTAGAGCTTTATCTCAACGAGATTTATCTCGGTCTTGGCAATTACGGCGTCGCCGCCGCCTCGCTTAACTATTTCGGCAAGTCCGTCAACGAACTCACTTTGACCGAAGCAGCCTATCTCGCCGCTCTGCCCAAGGGGCCTAACAATTACCACCCCTTCCGCAAGACACAGGCCGCTATTGATCGCAGGAACTACGTCATCGATCGCATGGTCGAGAATGGCTATGTCAAAAAAGAAGACGGCGATTTCGCAAAGGCACAACCGCTCGGCGTAACCTTGCGCGCTATTTCACCCAACACCATTTCCGCAGGCTTTTTTGCTGAAGAAGTTCGACGCGAATTGTTTGATCGGTACGGCGAAAAGGCACTTTATGAAGGTGGTCTTTCGGTCAGAACAACGCTCGATCCGAAATTGCAGCAAATCGCACGGCAAACGCTGGCCGATGGCCTTGTGCGATTTGATGAAGCCCATGATGGCTTCCACGGCGTTGTTCAAAAAATCGATACGCTCAGCGCCGATTGGGGCCTGACGCTTTCTGCCATTCCCGCCGTCACCGATGTGAAGAATTGGCGGCTTGCCGTTGTCTTGGGCGTGAATAACGATGTGGTCCAAGTTGGCTTGCAACCAAAGCGTAATTCTAACGGCCAAATTAGCAACGAGCGCGAGACAGGCACGCTTTCCGTTGACGGATTAAAATGGATCAAAAAGCCTGCTAAGCAATTATTGGCCGCAGGTGATGTCATTTATGCCGAACCAACCGATAAAGCGGGGCAGTTCCGACTGCGTCAAATCCCGGATGTTTCCGGCGCGCTTGTCGCAATGGATCCTTACACGGGCCGTGTTCTTGCCATGGTCGGCGGATTTTCGTTCGACCTTTCTAAATTTAATCGCGCCACGCAGGCCCAACGCCAGCCGGGTTCGGCATTCAAGCCCTTCGTTTATGCAGCAGCGATTGATAATGGCTACACGCCTTCTGACTTGATGTTGGATGCGCCGATTGAAATCGATCTCGGACCGGGTCAAGAAATCTGGAAGCCGGAAAATTTTGACAAACAATCGCATGGCTTACGCACATTGCGCTACGGTATTGAGCATTCGAAAAACCAAATGACCGTGCGTCTCGCGCAAGACGTCGGCATGCCCTTGATTACCGATTATGCGAAGCGCTTCGGCCTTTACAACAATCTCATGCCCGTTCTCGCAATGTCGCTTGGCGCAGGCGAAACAACCGTCTTGAAAGTCACCAATGGCTATTCGATGTTTGTGAATGGCGGCAAACGCATCACGCCTACCTTGATCGACCGAATTCAAGACCGTTGGGGCAAAACCATCTATCGGCACGATGAGCGTAAATGTTCGGAATGCGAAGCTGTCAAATGGCAAGGTCAGGCTGAACCCAAACTTGAAGATCCTCGCGAGCAGGTTATCGACCCCCTCACCGCTTATCAGATTACCTCGATCCTTGAAGGCGTCGTCATCCGCGGCACCGGCGCATCGATTGCCGCCGTCGGTAAACCATTGGCCGGCAAAACGGGTACGACCAATTCCGCAAAAGACCTCTGGTTTGTAGGCTTCTCGCCTGACTTAGCTGTGGGTGTGTATATGGGCTATGACAAGCCAAAATCGCTCGGCAGTCAGGCGCAAGCCTCGCAATTTACCGCGCCAATCTTCCGCGACTTCATGAAATTGGCATTGGCCGATAAGCCCGCAACACCCTTCCGCGTTCCGGCCGGAATCAAACTTGTGAGCATTGATCCAGAAACCGGCCTCCGCTCGTCGAGCGGCGCTAAAGGCTCGATTATTGAAGCCTATAAGCCCGGCACAGGGCCATCTGAATCCGAAAATGGCGATAGCTTTGGCTCGGGCAATTTGTTCGTCCCCTCGCCCGATATTGAAAAAGCCGTCGGCAGTGGTTTGGGCAGCGTCTACTAGCCAAGCGATGAGCCCCGCCAGAATAGCTTTACATGTCCGAGCGACCTAGCTACTTGTCCGCCATTATCTTGATCAGGAAAGTTTCCATCTCCAATGCGCGCCGAAATTGAAAATCTTGCCGAAGCTGCCAAGCAGTCCATGGGACTGCTGAGGAGGCATCTTTGACGTCGACACCTCAACCCGGCGTTTAATGGAGCTTAATGCGCTCGTCGAAGATCCGAATCTGTGGAATGATCCCGAAAGCGCGCAAAAATTGATGCGCGAACGCACCGACCTCGAAGACAAGTTGGGCGCGATTTCCCGCCTCGAACAAGACCTCACCGACGCGATTGAACTCATCGAAATGGGTGAAGCCGAGGGCGATGAAACGATCGTGGCCGAGGCCGAAGAAGGTATTCGTACGGTTCAAATCGAAGCCGCTCGCCGTCAAATCGAGACCTTATTGTCGGGCGAAGCCGATCAAAACGATACCTATCTTGAAGTGCACTCAGGCGCTGGCGGCACCGAGAGCCAAGATTGGACGCGCATGTTGATGCGCATGTACACGCGCTGGGCCGAACGTCGAAAATTCAAAGTGGATGTCATGGATGTCGCCGATGGTGAAGAAGCGGGCATCAAAGGCGCTACCCTTCTCATCAAAGGGCACAATGCCTATGGCTGGTTGAAGACGGAGGCCGGTGTTCACCGTCTCGTCCGCATCTCGCCTTTCGATTCGAACGCGCGTCGTCATACGAGCTTCGCGTCTGTTAGCGTCTATCCCGTGATCGATGACCGCATCATGATCGATGTGAAAGAATCAGATTGCCGCATTGATACGTTCCGCTCGTCAGGCGCCGGCGGCCAGCATGTTAACACAACCGACTCAGCGGTGCGCATTACGCATATTCCGTCCGGCGTCGTTGTGGCGTGCCAACAAGAACGCTCCCAGCATAAAAACCGCGCAACGGCATGGAACATGTTGCGCGCGCGGCTTTATGAAATCGAATTGAAAAAGCGCGAAGACAAAGCCATGGCCGATCAGGCGGCTAAGACGGATGTGGGTTGGGGACATCAGATCCGCTCTTACGTCCTCCAACCCTATCAATTGGTCAAAGATCTACGCACCGGCGTGACATCCACCGCACCGGGCGACGTGCTCGACGGGGCGCTCGATCCCTATATGGAAGCGGCCCTCGCCCAGCGCGTCTATGGCGGTGAAGTCGAGATTGAGGATATCGACTGATTTTACGCGGCTTGAGCAGCCTTCAAAACCTCAGCC